>NZ_JACDWW010000062.1:0-109501 GCF_016464145.1 Marinobacter sp. bablab_jr008 | reverse complement strand
GGAAGCCCAAAAGATGGTCGATCAGTCCGTGCAGACCTATAACACAAGGCGACCACATCTTGCCTTGAAATACAAAACGCCCGATGCGGTGCACCGGGCGTTTCAATAGAAATAGGTGTAAACCTATTTCAGGACTAGACACATTTCAGGAAACCGCGAATCAGAGAATGTAGCGGCTCAGGTCTTCGTCTTCAGATAGCTCGCCGAGCTTCTCGTCAACGTAGTCCGCTGTCACCTCAAAGGTATCGGTGACCTGGTCGCCAGCGTCGTAGGACAGACTTTCCAGCAAGCGCTCAAGCACGGTATGCAGGCGGCGCGCACCGATATTCTCGGTGGTTTCGTTCACCTTGTAAGCCACTTCCGCAATGCGGGCGATGGCATCGTCGGCGAAGGTCAGTTTCACACCTTCGGTGCCCATCAGCGCTTCATACTGCTGCACCAGCGAGGCATCCGGTTCGGTCAGAATGCGCTTGAAGTCGTCCGGCGTCAGCGCCTGCAGCTCCACGCGAATCGGCAGGCGGCCCTGCAGTTCCGGAATCAGGTCAGAAGGCTTGGACAGGTGGAAGGCGCCAGAGGCAATGAACAGAATGTGGTCGGTCCGAATGGAACCGTATTTGGTGCTTACGGTGCTGCCTTCAATCAGAGGCAACAGGTCGCGCTGAACGCCTTCCCGGGACACATCCGAGGAGGTGTTTTCCGAGCGTTTGGCAACCTTGTCGATCTCATCGATAAAGACAATCCCGTTCTGCTCAACCGCCTGAATGGCCTTCTGCTTGATCTCTTCCTCATTCACCAGCTTGGCGGCTTCTTCGTCCTTCACCCGCTTCATGGCATCCGCCACTTTCATCTTGCGGGTTTTGCGCTTGTCCGAAGACAGGTTGGAGAACATGCTCTGCAACTGGGAGGTCATCTCTTCCATACCCGGAGGTGCCATGATCTCCACGCCGGCTCCACTGCTGCGCAAATCGATCTCGATTTCCTTGTCGTCCAGCTCGCCTTCCCTCAGTTTCTTGCGGAACAGCTGTCGGGTCGAGGAGTCCGCATTGGTGCGCTGGCTGTCTTCGTTAAAATCCCTGGGGGGCGGCAGCAGGGCATCCAGAATGCGGTCTTCGGCGGCATCCAGTGCACGGTGTTCATGCCGCTTCATTTCCTGTTCGCGCAGCATTTTCACCGCCATGTCGGCCAGGTCGCGGATGATGGACTCAACATCCCGGCCTACATAGCCCACTTCGGTAAATTTGGTGGCTTCCACTTTCAGAAAGGGAGCATCCGCCAGTTTGGCTAACCGGCGGGCGATTTCCGTTTTGCCGACACCGGTGGGGCCGATCATCAGGATATTTTTCGGGGTGATTTCATCCCGCAGGCTGCTGTCCAGTTGCATGCGGCGCCAGCGGTTACGCAGGGCAATGGCGACGGCGCGTTTTGCTTCTTCCTGGCCCACGATATGTTTGTTCAGTTCGTGGACAATCTCTCGGGGAGTCATTGCAGACATGGTCGCTCCGGTCGTCAGTCTTTAATGGGCAGCACTTCCAGAGTGCGGTTCTGATTGGTGTAAATGCAGATATCGCCGGCAATTTCGAGCGCCTTCTCGGCGATTTCGTGGGCGCTGAGCTCGGTATTTTCCAGCAGCGCCCGGGCGGCGGCCTGGGCAAACGGCCCGCCGGAGCCGATAGCGATCAGCCCCTGCTCCGGCTCGATTACGTCGCCGTTGCCGGTAATGATCAGGGAGGCGGTTTTGTCCGCAACGGCCAGCAGGGCTTCCAGTTTGCGCAGGGCTCGGTCCGTGCGCCAGTCTTTGGCCAGTTCAACAGCGGCACGGGTGAGGTTGCCCTGGTGCTTTTCCAGCTGGGCCTCGAATCGCTCGAACAAGGTGAAGGCATCGGCGGTGCCACCGGCAAAACCAGCGATTACCTGGCCGTTGTACAGGCGGCGTACCTTTCGGGCATTGCCTTTCATAACGGTGTTGCCAAGGGATACCTGGCCATCACCGCCCATGGCGACTTCATTCTCCCGGCGTACGGAAACTATCGTGGTCATTGGCGCTCCAGTTGCCTGTTTGAATTTGTATTTTGGCTTTATGGAGGCGCTGGGCGGGATTTCAAGAGCAGGGGAGGTGGCTGAACAAAGTTCAGCCTTCTTTCGGGATCTTCCGCACCAGAGGCTGGATATTGATAGTAACCAGTTTGTCGACCGCCGAGTTCATCTGGCTGCGTGAGTTGAATGGTCCCACATTTACGCGGTACCAAACACTTCCGTTGTCGAGATCAATACGCTGTACATGAGCCCTGAGTCCCTGGAAGGCGATCTGCGCGCGCTGTCGCTCGGCGTCTTCCTTACTCCTGAACGAGCCAGACTGTACGACATAATCGAACTCCTGCATGGCCGGGCCCGGGGTATATTCTTCCACTTTGGGCGGAACGACCTCGGATTCCGGCAGCATTTCATAGAACCGGAAGTTCTGCTCTTTCGGCCGGCCATCCTGTTTAGCCGTGGTGTTGGCGGGTTGCTTGGGCGCTACCGGGATTTGCTCCTGAATCGGGGTTTGCCTGGCAGTTTCCGGCCCGCCGGGCAAGGTGTTCAGGTAGACGATAAAGCCGATGAAGCCACCCACGGCGGCCAGAGACAGGATGGTTTTCATAGACAACGCGCCATGCTGTGAGTGTGATGGTGCACTCTTTTGGGGTTTGGACGGCTTGCGGGGCCTGGCCGCAGGCTTGCTGGCGGCGGCCCCTTTGCCCGCAGGGCGATCTTTCCTGGCGTAATCTCTGGCCATGGCCTGATTACATCTCCTCTGGTGCGCTTACGCCGAGCAGGTCCAGGCCGTTGGCAATCACCTGGCGCACGGCCAGGTACAGGCTGACTCTTGCGTCCCGCAGGGCGGTATCTTCAATCAGCACCTTGTGGGCGTTGTAGTAAGTATGGAACTGGCCCGCCAGCTCACGCAGGTAATGGGTGAGGTGATGCGGCTCGCGCTGGGCAGCGGAGTTGGCAATCAGTTCCGGATACTTCGCCAACTGGTTGGCCAGCTCTTTTTCTTCATCCAGAGTCAGCAGGCTCAGTTCGCCGGCGCATTCGTTCATGCCACGCTGTACGCCCTCGGCGGCCAGCTTGCGCAGCACGCTGCAAATCCGGGCATGGGCATACTGGATGTAATACACCGGGTTTTCATTGGTCTGGGAGCGCGCCAGGTCGATATCGAAAGTCAACTGTGAATCCACTCGACGTGCCGCCAGGAAGAAGCGGGTGGCATCCCGGCCCACTTCGTCGATCAGATCCCGCACGGTAACGTAGCTGCCTGCGCGCTTGGAGATTTTTACTTCCTGGCCAGAGCGGGTCACCATCACCATCTGGTGCAGAACGTAATCCGGCCATCCCTGGGGGATATCTGCCTTCAGGGCCTGCAGTCCCGCGCGAACACGGGTTACGGTGGAGTGGTGGTCAGCGCCCTGCTCGTTAATTACGGTGGTAAAACCGCGCTGCCACTTGTCCAGGTGGTAGGCGACATCGGGCAGGAAGTAGGTGTAGCCGCCGTCTTTCTTGCGCATTACCCGGTCTTTGTCGTCGCCGAACTCGGTGGTTTTCAGCCACATGGCGCCATCCCGCTCATAGGTGTAACCGTTGGCCTTGAGGCGCTCAACGGTGGCTTCCACCTTGCCATCCTCGTACAGAGAGGATTCCAGGAAATACACATCGAACTGAACCCCGAAGGCTTTCAGGTCCAGGTCCTGTTCACGGCGCAGGTAGGCGACGGCGAATTCCCGGATGGCATCCCGGTCTTCCGGATCTGCTTTTGCGGTTACCTCGCGGTCGTCGGCCACCACGGTTTCGCCAGCAAGGTAGGCGTTTGCTACATCGACAATGTAATCGCCCCGGTAGCCATCTTCCGGCCAGCTTTCATCTTCCGGCGTCAGGCCCTTAACGCGGGACTGCACCGAAAGGGCCAGATTGTTGATCTGCGCTCCGGCGTCGTTGTAGTAGAACTCCCGGGTGACGTCGTAACCGTTGGCTTCCAGCAAGCGGCACAGGCAATCGCCAATGGCGGCGCCCCGTCCGTGACCCACGTGCAGAGGGCCGGTGGGGTTGGCAGACACAAACTCCACCTGAACCTTTTCGCCGTTACCGGAGTTGTTGCGGCCGAACTGCTGAGCTTCGTCCAGGATAGTGTTCACAATACCGAAGGCGCTGGCGGTGCTCATGAAAAAATTGATAAACCCCGGTCCGGCAATCTCCACTTTTTCCACGGCGGAGTTCTCAGGCAATGCCGCCACCAGTGCTTCGGCCAGCTTGCGAGGCGGGCAGCCGGCGGCTTTGGAGGCCACCAGGGCAATATTACAGGCATAGTCCCCGTGGGACTTGTCTTTGGTGTTGCCCACCTGAGGGGTGAAGCTCTGGTCTGCCGGCAGTGTGCCGTCAGACTGCAGGGTCGCCAGTGCAGACTGGAGAAGCTCGGATACGGTCTCTTTCATGCTGTCGAATGACTCGGTTTGCAGAAGAATGGGTGTCAGGGCAGGGCGCCCGTTAAAAACAGAAGGGGCGTATTATCGCGGAAAGTTGGTGTGTAAGCAAAAAGACTCAGGAAAACACGCTTGGCCAGTGACGGCGATGACAGGCGGTGAGGTTTAGCGGGGGTTTTAAAAGAAAATGGGCCTTTCCAGGCCCATTTTGTATCAGACAATATTAGTTACAAGCGGTTGGGTTATAGGGGCTCTCTGTGCCACCCGGCGGGCGTACGTCCTCATTGGTAAGGTCTGCGGACAAGCACGGGAGTATAAATTCCCTGGAGTTAGAGCTTGTGAAACCCTCAACATTGGAGGTCGCGGTCAGACGAACCCTTACCCAGCTACACTCGCCTTTTGGATAGCGAATATCGAATTCAACAGAGCCGCTGGCGTCTGTGGATACCGAGGTAGGCGCTGATGCCGGGTTGGCGATTTCAGTACCGTTTACCGGGTCCGCATGATTGGTCTGGCAGCTTTGACTTACGTTGGTAACCCAGAGGTCTCCGTTGTAGCTGTAAGTGCCCTTGTAGAATTCCAGCGGCAAAACGCTCAGTTGGACTGGCTGGTTGGTGCTGGCGTTACCATTTGCATCGGTAACCAGCACGCTCCATGGCATGTCATACACGGTTTCATTGGGTGCTGCGATGGTGTTGCCGGTGCCAAGGATGAGAGTGAGTGCTCGCCCGGCAACGGTCAAAGAAATAGAGGCCTCGTCGGTTGAGCTGTCCTGACGGGTGATGCGGGCGGTCACCTGCACGCCGTCTTTATCGCTGATACTGCTGGTGGACCGGTAGGTCGAGATCGCCCGGCCCTGGCTGTCGGTGTTGACGGTGCCTGGTGACAGGGTGCCGCCGGTGGGATCTACCAGCGTGAATTCCACGGTCGCGTTTTTAACCAGGTTACCGTTTACATCGCGAACGGTGGTAATGATGCTCGCCTCGTCGTTGGTTGATACCTGGGTCTTCGAGGCACGGATGTTCACTTCGTGGGGCGCAGAAGAGACAAACTCAATGGTGGTGTTTGCCTGAATCTGGCTGCCACCGGCGGCATCAGCGCTTGCAGTGACTTCAGCAATACCCACGTCGGAAGAGGAAATGCTGACTTGAGCGGTTCCCTGAGCGTTGGTTGTCACGGAGCTGTTGGAGAGTGTCCCACGGGTTGTGGAGAAGCGTACCGTCTGGCCGACCACGGGGGCTCCGTTCTGAGTCCAGGTGACGGACAGTGCTTGTGGAGTGTCGATTTCAACTTCATTGTCAGCCAGAGTGCCGAAAGCAAAGCTGTCCGCAGAAACGTTGATGTTGATCTGTGCCGAAACCCTTGACTCGCCTTCATAGGCGGATACGACAACGGTATCTGAACCGCCGCTCGAAGCAGTCAGTTGGAACTGAACCCGGCCGGAAGCATCGGTTGTCAGTGTTGGGCTTGAGACGGTGTTCTTCTGGCTCGATACTGACACGGCGGTGTTTCCGATGCCTTGGCCTGAAGAGTCAAGCAGCCGGGCCTCGTAGCTGGCATTTGCGCCATTACTGATGGCTGAAGGCCCGGTGAGGCTCATGTTAGTTCCGGTGACGGCGATATTCACGGAGTTTGAAACGCCACCCGTAGATGCGGTCACGGAAATGGTGCGGTTGCGGGCGTCTCCCTGAGTCGAGAGTTCTGCGCTCGCCTGGCCTGCGTCCGTCGTGGTTTGCGTGGTAACGGTCAGGGATCCGTTATTGGAGGCATTGAAGGCCACGTCAAGACCAGGCGTAAGAATGCCATTCTGATCCCGTACAAGTGCGGTGATCTGAGCCTTGTCCTGTCCGGAAGAGCCGATGGAGGGTGTGCTGGTAATAAGTTGTATGGAGCCCACCGTGACGCCCGGAGTGGTTGGTGTCCCGGAGCCGTTATCTCCACCGTTGTTATTACTACCGCCCGCTAATGGTGTGGAGCCACTGTCGCCTCCACAAGCTATGAGCAAGAGGCTCAGCGACAATGCGGCCGCACGCGCAAGGAATTTCCATGCCATTTTATTTCTCCAGTTTTCATCGACAGCAAAAGCCATAAACCTGCGCATTCCCGCACGAGAACCGCAACCTCAGGTTTTGATCCAAGAGTAGTGGTTATAGTGCTGAAAATCATAGCACAGTCAGTTCAAACTGAATGAGTATGAATGGTGAATTCTGAAAAAGATTGTAACGAATTGCAGAATATGGACTGTGTCACGATTCGGGATGATGATCTTCAGCCAGTCTCCTGAGGGTCAACATCAACAATCCATTTGGTGCTCGTTGGCAGCTTGCATTGGTCCAGGTACTGGCAAATGTGAGTGAGCAGATGGTTGAGTTGGCGCCGGTGGTTACTGCACAGGATCAGCTGCGCCCGGTGTCGGTCGGCTTTGCGTGCAATTACCGCCGGTAGCGGCCCCCAGGTTTCTATGCCGTTCGCGGCCGTCATTGGTTTAATGCTGTCTAACAGTTGCAGGCTTGCCTGCATGGTGTCGGCTTCCGCGCGGAGTATGGCCATGGCGCGGAATGGTGGCAGGGCGCCGGTTTGGCGTTCAGTCAGAAGTTGGTCTGCCAGCGCGGCATAATTACCCTGGCAGAGCGACTTCAACAGCGGGTGGTCGCTGTGGCAGGTCTGGATAAGCACTTTGCCGGGTTTTTCGCCCCGGCCAGCGCGGCCGCTCACTTGCAAAAGTGTCTGCACCATCTGTTCCGGCGCCCGAAAATCGACACTGAACAGGCCACCATCGGCGTTGACGACGGCAACCAGGGTCACGTTGGGAAAGTCATGGCCCTTGGCGAGCATCTGGGTGCCCACCAGTATGCAGGGGGCACCGCTGTTAACCTGAGCCAGTATATTCTGGATACTCCCTTTGCGCTGGGTGCTGTCCCTGTCTACCCGTACAATGGGGGTGTCCGGAAACTGTTCGGCCAGGGTTTCTTCGGTGCGCTCTGTGCCTTGGCCCACGGGTTTGAAATTTTCACTCCGGCATTTGGGGCAGCTGTGGCTTGCGGCCATCTGGAAGTCGCAGTGATGGCAACGCATGGCTCTGTCCCGGCGATGGTATGTCAGTCGGGTATCGCAGCGCGGGCATTCCTCCATGTGGCCACAATCGAAGCACATCATGATGGGGGCGAATCCCCGCCGGTTCACAAATACCAGTGCCTGCTCACCTCGTACCAGTGTTTCCTTTATAGCGTTCAGGGTGGGGCGCGAAAGGCCGGCCTCCAGAGGGCGGCTGCGGATGTCGAGCAATTCCACTTCCGGAGGTGAGGCATTGCCAGCCCGTTGTTCCAGCCGGATAAGGTGGTATTTGCCTTGCCTGGCGTTGTGCCAGGATTCCAGCGAAGGCGTTGCTGAGCCCAGGATGACGGGGCATTGATTCAGGTGAGCCCGATAGACAGCAACGTCCCGCCCCGAGTAGCGAAACCCTTCGCCCTGCTTGTAGGAGTTGTCATGTTCTTCGTCCACAACAATGGCGCGAAGGTTCGTGAACGGCAGCAAGACGGCGGAGCGGGTGCCGATCAGAATAACCGGTTCCCCATGTCGGATTCTCAGCCAGGTAGCCAGGCGTTCGCTGTCGTTCAGGGCCGAGTGCCAGGCCACAATCCGGTGGCCGAAGTAACGCCGGAAGCGCTCGAGGGTCTGGGGCGTGAGGTTGATTTCGGGAACCAGTACCAGAGCCTGTTGGTCGTCCTGCAGTTTTTGTGTCAGGTAATGAAGATAGAGCTCGGTTTTGCCGCTCCCGGTGATGCCATAAAGAAGTGTGGCGCTGAAGCGATCTGTAACCTGCGGTAATTCTTTGGCCGCTGCCAGTTGCGCGGGTGAGAGTCTGGGGCCGTCTACTGTGACGATGCTCTCGCTGAAAGTCGGATGCTGTGGATCGCTAAGTTCGATGAGGCCTTTATCGCGAAGGCTTTTGATCTGAGGGCGGTTGAAGCCGGCTTTAACCAGTTCGCCGGTCGATATGCCGGGTGCGCGCTGGATGGATTCCAGCAAGGCTTTCTGTCGATGGGCGTTGGCCGGCAGTGGGGCGATGTTTTGGGTGCCTTGCCAGTGTTCATCCTGTTTCTGCTGTGACGGCCGGCCTCGGCGTAATGCGGGAGGCAGGGCGGTAAACAGGCACTCACCCAAGGGGTGCTGATAGTAGTGGCTGGCCCAGCTAAGGAGTTGGAAGGTGGCTGTGGGTAAGGCGAGCCACGGCTCCAGCACTTCCAGGATGGGCTTGAGGGTAATGCCGTCTGGTGGTGTCACGCCGGTTTCCACCACAAGGCCGGTGAGGGTTTGCCTGCCAAAGGGTACTTTCACGCGTTGCCCGGGGGAGACGGTCATGGTCTCCGGGATTCGGTAATCAAAGAGTCGCCGGAGCGGGCGATTCAGGGCGATGCGAGCGGTTGAGGGCCGTGTCACGGTAACTGCGTATCCTGAAAGCGGGCAAAAGTAGGCTGGTTGCATGGTATCCGGACTGTTCCGGATGGCCAAGATACTTGCCTGTGGTCGGGTTTGTCAGTAAGATTCGCGGTCTGTTTCTGGCCGGGCTTGATTGTGCACGGTCTTTTCAATTGATTCAAACATGCGGTGCCTGGCACCTGGGCAGCAAAGATGCCCCGTGATCAGGTAGCGGCATGACCTAACGAGGTTCGCCATGAAAGAAGGTATTCACCCGAAGTACGAAGACATCACCGCTACCTGTTCCTGCGGTAATGTGATCAAGACCCGTTCTACCATCGGTCACGATCTGCAGCTGGACGTATGCTCCCAGTGCCACCCGTTCTACACCGGCAAGCAGAAGGTTATGGACACCGGTGGTCGTATCGATCGCTTCCAGAAGCGTTTCGGCAGCCGTATCGGTGGCAAGAAAGACTGATCCGCGCCGGGATGTTGAAAAAAGCGCCTTTTGGCGCTTTTTTTGTGCGCCAATGAAAAATAAAGTTTGCTATATACGCAAAATGCACTATTGACTGTTCATAAAATATTCGATTTCGGCTTGTCGTTTTGGGTCGGGCGCGCCATAATGGCGCGCTCCGTTGGGCGAGCTCCAGCGGGATTTACCTTTAAACGTGACAAACGGAACAGTGGCAATGTCTCAAGATCTGAAAGAAGCAGCCCTTGAATATCACGCCAAACCGCGGCCGGGTAAGCTGAGTGTTGAAATCACGAAGCCGACCCAGACTTCCCGCGACCTCTCCCTGGCGTACAGCCCCGGGGTTGCCGAACCGGTCCGCGAGATCGCGAAGGACCCCGAGAACGCTTACAAATACACAGCCAAGGGTAACCTGGTTGCCGTGATTTCTGACGGTACCGCTATCCTGGGTCTGGGTAATCTCGGCCCTCTGGCGAGCAAGCCGGTTATGGAAGGCAAGGGCGTACTGTTCAAGCGCTTTGCCGGAATTGACGTCTTCGACATCGAGGTTAATTCCGAAAGCCCGCAAGCGTTTATTGAAACTGTTGAGCGCATCGCCGATACCTTCGGTGGTATCAACCTCGAGGACATCAAAGCACCGGAGTGCTTCGAGATTGAGCGTGCGCTGATTGAAAAGTGTAACGTGCCCATCTTCCACGATGACCAGCACGGTACCGCTATTGTAACTGCGGCCGGCATGATCAATGCTCTTGAGCTGCAGGGCAAGAAAATTGAAGAGGCAAAGGTGGTATGTCTGGGCGCCGGTGCGGCCGCCATTGCCTGCATGAAGTTGCTGATCAGCTGCGGTATGCGCTCTGAGAACATCTTCATGCTCGACCGTAAGGGTGTGATCCACTCTGGTCGTGATGATCTGAACCAGTACAAGGCGATGTTCGCCAACGATACCGACAGGCGTACTCTGGACGACGCCATCGACGGTGCCGACGTGTTCCTGGGTCTGTCTGGCCCGGACCTTCTGTCTGCCGAGCAATTGGCGAAAATGGCGCCGAACCCGGTGGTGTTTGCCTGTTCCAACCCGGATCCGGAAATCAGCCCGGAAGTGGCTCTGGCTACCCGTGATGATCTGATCATGGCGACAGGTCGCTCTGACTATCCGAACCAGGTGAACAACGTGCTTGGCTTCCCGTTCATTTTCCGTGGTGCACTGGATGTACGTGCAACCGCTATCAACGAGGAAATGAAGGTTGCCGCGGTTAACGCAATCCGTGAACTGGCCAAAGAGCCGGTGCCGCAGGAAATCTGTGAAGCCTACGGTGTTGATTCGTTCGAATTCGGTAAGGAATACATCATTCCAAAGCCGATGGATGTTCGTCTGCTGGAAGTGGTGCCGGCCGCCGTGGCCCGTGCTGCGGTAGATTCCGGTGTTGCGCGTAATCCGTACCCTGCGCATTACCCGCTGAAGTCTATGGACGACATCATCTGATCGTGATGTAGTCTGGCTTCAAAAAAAACCGGCGGAGATCCCGCCGGTTTTTTTGTGCGTCCTGCTTGGGTGGTGCTGCGACAGATCAGAAGATCTGCCGTGACAGGTCGTCCCCGTTACCGTTGTCGCCGTTCCCTCCGATACTCTCCGCTGGCAGAGGCGAGGGTGCGTCTTCTTCCTTGAATATCTCGAACACGGCTTCTTCGCCGGGCCTGGCTCTTTCTCCGGTTTCCGGATTGATGCGGATATTCACGATGCCGTTGGGCCTGGGCATGGTGGCTGCTGGCTGGTCTGCCAGTGCTACTTTCATATAGTCGACCCATATCGGCAGTGCGGTACTGGCGCCATACTCGCCCCGACCCAGAGGGGAGGGTTGGTCAAATCCGACCCAGACGGTAGTTGCGATATCGTGGTTGAAGCCTGCGAACCAGGTGTCTTTCTGCTCGTTGGTGGTGCCCGTCTTGCCGGCAATGTCGCTGCGATTCAGGGCCAGGGCGCGACGTCCCGTTCCCCGGCGAACCACGTCCTGCATCATCGAGTGCATGATGTAGATTGATCGTTCGTCGGCCAGGCGTTGCATAATCCGTGGTTCGGTTGTGTTCTCCTCGGCTGCGGAGGCTGGCAGTGTCATGCCTTCAATTTCGGGTGGTTGCTCCGAAGTGCTTTGTTCGGCATCGGCGACCTGCCTCTGGGAGGCGTCGCAGTTCTCGTCGCATAATATGGTCTTCGGGGCTTCATAGACCACGGTGCCGTCCCATTCCTCGATTCGTTCAATCAGGTAAGGCTGTACGTCGTAACCGCCATTGGCTATCACCGCAAAGCCTCGTGCCAGCTCCATGGGTGTCAGCAGGCCGCTGCCCAGAGAGAGCGAGAGGTTGGAGGGCATGTTTTCAGTCGGGAGTTTGAGTTGCTTCAGGTAGCTGAGGGTGGTGTTGATGCCCAGGTCTCTCAGCAGGCGGATGGAAACCAGGTTGCGGGAGCGGTAAAGGCCCTCGCGCAAGGTGGTTGGTCCGTAGAACTGGCCCGATGAGTTCTGTGGTCGCCATGCGGTTTCAAGTTCGGAGTCTTCGAATACGATCGGAGCGTCGTTGTAGATGGTCGCCGGTGTTCGGCCGTTTTCCAGCGCGGAAAGGTACAGGAACGGCTTGAACGTTGAGCCTGGTTGGCGGCTGGCCTGGGTGGCGCGATTGTACTTGCTCTGGTTAAAGCTGTAGCCGCCCGCCAAAGCTTCAATGGCGCCGGTTTTGGCTTCCAGGGAGATGAGTGCGCCCTCGATTCGGGGTGCTTGCGCCAGGGAAACTCGCAGTTCGGTGACGGCCTGCGCGGATGCGCTCTCGCTGCCAGATTCTGCCTCAGAGTCTTTAATCTGTGGCAGTTGGTCAACTTTTACATAGATGACGTCCCCGGGGTTGACCACATCCGAAGGTTTTTCTGGTTCGGGGCCGGTGATGCTCTCGGTTCGGAATCGGCGTGCCCAGGTCATGGTTTCAAAGGGCATGACGCCGGGGCCCAGGCGCCGGGCGTGTACTTTTACTTCGTTCTTTTCGTCGTCTATTGATGTCACAACGGCTGGCACCAGCGTTTCAACCCGCGGGTAGTTCTGCATCTTGTCCGACAGTTCGGCCGGGGTCAGGCCTTCAATGTCGAACTGTCCGATGGGGCCCCGGAAACCGTGCCGGCGGTCATAGGCTTCGAGGCCTGCCCTCAGGGCTTCGGTAGCGGTTTGTTGCTTGTCGCTGTCGACGGTCAGGGTCACGCTGTAGCCATCGGTGTATGCATTCTCTCCGTAGCGGCGAACCATTTCAGCTCGGGCCATCTCGGCCACATAGTCGGCATCCACTTCGGCGTCACGAGTGTTATAGCTGGCGGTCAGCGGTGCTTTGCTGGCCAGAGACCAGGCGTCTTCGGTGATGTAGCCCAGGTCTTTCATTCTGCCGAGAATCCAGTTACGGCGAATCAGGGCTCGCTCCGGATTTGCCAGGGGGTTGTAGGCAGAGGGGGCTTTGGGGAGACCTGCCAACATTGCCATCTGGGCCAGTGAAAGTTCTGTGACCGGTTTGTCGTAGTAAACCTGGGCGGCAGCGGCGATTCCGTAGGCCCGGTTGCCGAGGTAGATCTTGTTCAGATAGAGCTCAAGAATCCTGTTTTTATCCAGTTCACGTTCAATCTGAAGAGCCAGCAGTATCTCGTTGAACTTTCGTATGAAGGTCCGGTCGCGTGACAAAAAGTAATTTTTTGCAACCTGCATGGTGATGGTACTGCCGCCAGACTGGATTTCTCCGGTGGTGATCAGTTCCACTGCAGCCCGCGTCAGGCCTTTAATGTCGACTCCGAAGTGCTCGTAAAACCGCGCGTCTTCCGCTGCCAGGAAGGCTTGTAACTGAATTGTAGGGATCTGTTCTATTGTGATCGGTGCCCTTCTCTTTTCACCGAATTCTGCTATTAATCTGTTGTCTTTGCTATACACCCGAAGCGGCGTCTGCAGCCGGACATCCAGCAATTGCTCGACCGGTGGCAGATTGGGCCGAAGATAGAGATACAGGCTTGAGGAAATAATAATGGCGACACTCAGGCCGGTAAGAAAGAACCAGGCAAAAACGCGAGATGTACGCAACAAATGAGACATTTTTTTCTGACAACTGTTGGATATAGGTCTATTATTTGAGAAATTGCTTTAGGAAGGTTCGGTCGCCTCGCCGTCTGCAATGTCTCCCGAAATTCGAGAGATTGCATTGTAGACGGAATAAATAAGAAATTCTCTTACATAAAAAACACATAGAACGCCTCTGAAATGATCGCCTTTACAGGGAGTGGTTCAGGGGTTCCAACGCCGGGTGCATTTAACCAGGTATAGGGTGAGCGCGTGTTCGGATTACTAGGAAAAAAATCCAGTGCCGTCCTTGGAGTGGATGTAAGCTCCAGTTCGGTCAAGCTGCTAGAGCTGTCAAAACATGGCGATCGATACAAGGTCGAGAGCTATGCGGTAGAGCCGTTGCCGGCCAATGCAGTTGTTGAAAAAAACATCACAGACGTCGAAGCGGTTGGGGAAGTGCTCAAGCGTGTCGCGTCCAAGTCACGTACCAGTGTGAAGCAGGTGGCTGTTGCTGTTTCCGGCTCGGCGGTGATCACCAAGGTTATCCAGATGGACGGTGGTCTCAACGAGTTTGAAATGGAAGACCAGATTGCGCTGGAAGCCGATCAGTACATTCCTTACCCCCTCGATGAAGTGGCGATC
This sequence comes from Marinobacter sp. bablab_jr008, assembly GCF_016464145.1. NCBI lineage: Bacteria > Pseudomonadati > Pseudomonadota > Gammaproteobacteria > Pseudomonadales > Marinobacteraceae > Marinobacter > Marinobacter sp. bablab_jr008. The sequence goes on along the minus strand of NZ_JACDWW010000062.1, from coordinate 95,435 downwards.
GATTTCGAAGTCCAGGGCCCGTCTGAATCCAACCCGGATCAGGTGGATGTGCTGCTGGCGGCCTGCCGTAAGGAAAACGTCGACATCCGCGAAGATGCCCTGGAAATTGCAGGGCTGACAACCAAGATTGTCGACGTGGAAGCCTATGCTCTGGAGCGGGCTTACAGCCTGATTGAGCCTCAGCTCGACTCTCAGGGAGAAGAGTTGGTGGTTGCCATCGTTGATATTGGCGCGACCATGACAACTCTGAGTGTGCTGGCAGAGGGTAAGACAGTCTATACCCGTGAGCAGATTTTTGGCGGAAAACAGCTGACGGAAGAAATTCAGCGTCGTTACGGGCTTTCGTTTGAAGAGGCGGGTCTGGCCAAGAAGCAGGGTGGTTTGCCGGACGACTACAACGAGGAAGTCCTGACCCCGTTCCGGGAAGCGGTTGTTCAGCAAGTGGCACGGGCGCTGCAGTTTTTCTTCGGCGCCAGTCAGTACAACGTGGTGGATTACGTGGTGCTCGCCGGTGGAACAGCGTCGATTCAGGGGCTCACGGAAATGGTGGAAGAGAAAACCGGAACGCCAACCCTGGTGGCCAATCCGTTTGCCAACATGGCGGTGGGTTCCCGGGTCAACGCCTCTGCGCTCAGCAATGATGCCCCCTCGTTGATGATTGCCTGCGGTCTGGCAATGAGGAGTTTCGACTGATGGCAAAGATTAACCTCAGGCCCTGGCGGGAAGAGCTTCGCGCGGAGAAGCAGAAGCAGTTTGTCGTGATGATACTGGGCGCCGTGATTATCGCGGGTGGCCTGGCTTTCCTCTGGAAATCGGATATGGACAGCCGGATTGCCTACCAGCAATCCCGTAATGCCTATATCGAGACTGCAACCAAAGAGCTGGACAAGCAGATCAAGGAGATCGAAAACCTCAAGCGTCAGCGCGATGAATTGCTGGCACGCATGCAGGTGATTCAGGATCTTCAGGGCAAGCGGCCGGTGATTGTGCGGGTGTTCGATGAATTGGTGAGAACCCTTCCAGACGGGCTGTACTACACCGATCTCAAGAAGACTGGCGAGCGACTCGACATCGTGGGTATGGCAGAGTCCAACAGCCGAATCTCGAACCTGATGCGTCAATTTGAGGATTCCGAATGGTTTGCCAATCCCAATCTGACCAATGTGGCCGCAGCAGACAGTGCCCGATCCGGCTACAGCCAGTTCAATCTCTCTGTCCAGCAGCGGACACCTGAGCCCGAAGGGGAGGATAACTGATGAGCCTCGCGGACTCTCTGAAAAGTCTTAACGAATTCGATATCAATGATCTTGATATCAACAATGCCGGCATCTGGCCGGCACCAGTCAAGGCTATTGTGGCGTTAATTGTCTTCGGCCTGATACTTGGTGGTGGTTACTGGTTCTTTATCAAGGATCAGTATGCCCAGCTCGATCGGGTGGAGCAGCAGGAGCAGGAACTCAAGCAGCGCTACGAGCAAAAGGCCTATCAGGTGGCGAACCTGGATGTATTCAAGGCCCAGATGGAAGAAATGGAAGAAACCTTTGGAGCACTGGTGCGTCAGTTGCCCAGTGAGACCGAGGTGCCTGGCCTGCTGGAAGATATTACCAATACGGCGTTAGGGAGCGGTTTGGCGCTGCAGGAAGTGAAGCTGCAGCCGGAGCAGCAGCGAGACTTCTATTCGGAGCTTCCCATTAATATTCGGGTGTCCGGCTCCTATCATGAGCTGGCCTCTTTCGTAAGCAGTGTGGCGAGCCTGCCACGTATCGTGACGCTGCACGATTTAACCATCAAACCAATTGGCGGAGACGGAGACCAGCTGGACATGCAGGTGGTTGCCCGTACTTACCGCTACCGGGCTGGAGAATGAGCATGACAGGAAAGCATGCGGGAAAAGCCTGGCTGGGTGTGTGTCTGGCGTCTTTGCTGACGGCTTGTTCCCAGGGAAACGGTTTCTCGGATCTCGACAAGTTCATGGCAGATACCCGGGCAAAACCCCGAGGGCACGTGGAACCTTTGCCGGAGTTCAAGGCCTACGAGGCCTTCAGTTATTCGGCTGCAGATCGGCGCGCACCGTTTGAGCCGCCGGTAGATGTCCAGCTGACCATGGTCGATGAGGAGCCAGTCAGTGACGTTGAGCCGGATCTGGACCGGCCCCGGGAAGTGCTTGAGAACTTTGACCTCAAGTCTCTGGCCATGGTGGGCACGCTACAGGGGGTTGAGGGCAACCTGTTCGCTCTGATTAGAGATAACTCGGGCGGCATTCACCGGGTGCGCACCGGTAATTACATGGGCCAGAACTATGGCCGTATTGTGGGGGTCAGTGAAACCCGCATTGAACTGATTGAAATCGTTCCGAATGGCCGGGGTGGTTGGGTAGAACGCCCGCGCTCCCTGTCTTTGGATGAAGGCTGAGGAGCGGTAACGGTATGAATTCAAGAAACATGCACGAACAAACAGGTTTAGGGTCGAGGCTAGCGATGTTCAAAAAACTCAATGTCTGCGTAGGCGTGATTGCCATCGGGTTATGGAGCGGCCTGGCCAGCGCGGTCACGCTGCAGGACTTGTCGTTTTCTTCGCTGCCGGGGGAGCGGCTGGAAGTCACCATGCAGTTTGATGGCACGCCGCCGGAACCGTCGGGCTATACTATAGAGCGACCTGCCCGGATTGCGGTAGATCTCAAGGACACAACCAGTGCCTTGAACCAGCGGAGTATCCCGTTGGGCACCGGCAACGCTCAAAGTGTGACCGTGGTCGAAACCAAAGATCGCACCCGCTTGATCTTTAATCTGGTTGAATTGGTGCCTCACGACACCGTACGCACCAACAACTCTCTGGTAATGACCATTGGTGGTGAGTCCGATGCCGTCGCCTCCACCTCTTCTCAGCCAGCACAGCGTACGACAACGGCTTCTCCTGCATCGTCGAATGCGTTGGCCGGTGTTGATTTTCGTCGTGGTAAAGAGGGCGAAGGTCGGGTGATCGTCGATCTGGGTAGCAGCACGGCGACCGTTAATCTGAACGAGCTGGGTGGCCGCATCCGTCTGACCATGCCTGACCTTCAGGTTCCTGCCGATCTGAGACGTCGTCTGGATGTGACCGATTTTGCGACGCCGGTTACTCGCATCGATACTTTTGTGGAAGATGGCAGTGCGGTAGTCGAGATCAGACCACAGGGGGAATATGACTATATTGCCTATCAGTCAGGTCGTGAGTTTACCGTAAGCATTGAAGAGCTCTCGCGTGAAGAAGCAGAGGCGCGCCGTGAGGAGAAATTCCCATACACCGGTGACAAGCTCTCCCTGAATTTCCAGGACATTGAGGTGCGTTCGGTGCTTCAGTTGATTGCTGATTTTACCGGCCTGAACCTGGTCGCCAGTGACACAGTGGGTGGAAGCATCACTCTGCGACTGCAGAACGTGCCGTGGGATCAGGCGCTGGATCTGATCTTGAAGACCAAAGGCCTGGATAAGCGTCAGATCGGCAACGTTCTGTTGGTCGCGCCTGCCGAAGAAATTGCGGCCAGGGAAAAGCTTGAGCTCGAGACCAACAAGCAAATTGCGGAGTTGGCTCCGGTTCGGTTGGATATTATTCAGGTGAATTACGCCAAGGCGGCTGACATTGTTGAGCTGATCCAGGCGGACGAAGAGCTCATTTCTTCCAGAGGCTTTGTTTCATCTGATGCCCGTACGAACACAATCAGTGTCCGGGAAACTGCTGAGAAGCTCGATGAAATCCGTCGACTGGTATCGACATGGGACGTTCCTGTCCGTCAGGTTTCTATTGAAGCGAGAATCGTCAGGGCTCAAACCAACGTGGCTGAGGACCTTGGCGTTCGTTGGGGTGGCGCAGCGTATAACGTTGACGGTGATGATGTTGTTACGGTTGGCGGGTCTCTCGGTACTCTGCAAGAAGCTCGGGATGCGGCAAGCGGCGGAAGCAACACTATTTCCTTCCCGGGAGCGTTGGGGGTAGATCTCGGTGTGACTGGTGAGGGAGCCTCATCTTTTGCGATTGGTTGGGGTAGCGATGATTTCCTCGTCGATCTCGAGTTGTCAGCGCTTGAAAGTGATGGTCGTGCGGAAGTCGTGTCCCAGCCCAGAGTGGTGACTGCAGATCGCCAGAGCGCGTCGATCAAATCTGGTGAAGAGATCCCTTATCAGGAAGCGTCTTCCAGTGGTGCGACTTCTGTATCGTTCAAGGAAGCGGTGCTTTCTCTTGAGGTGACCCCGCAGATTACGCCCGATGACAAAATCATTATGGATCTCGTGGTCAACCAGGATTCCCGGGGCGAAGTAACCGCAGGTATCCCGTCTATCAATACTAATGAAGTGACAACACAAGTATTGGTTGCTAACGGCGAGACGGTTGTCCTGGGTGGTATCTTCCAGTCTGAAGTTGCCACGCAGACCACAAAAACTCCGTTCCTGGGTGACATCCCCTATCTCGGGCGTCTGTTCAAGCGCACCGAGCATGTTGATGAGCGCAGCGAGCTGTTGATCTTTATAACGCCGAAGATCATCAAGAACGATATCTTGCAGTAAGATTGGTGTAAGTAAAAAAGCCGCCGGGTAACCCCGGCGGTTTTTTTGTTCCGGGCTTGTTGCCCGATACCGAGCCGCTTATGGATTGCCGGTCCTTGTGCTATTCTCACCCGCCTGAAACCTGTTGAGCGGAAATTATGTCTTTGCCCAAACGTGTTGTTCTGGTTGGGCCCATGGGGGCTGGAAAAAGCACCATTGGCCGGTTGCTGGCCAGGGAGCTCGGCTATCGATTCCTGGACTCGGACCGGATTATCGAAGAGCGATGTGGTGCCAATATTCCCTGGATCTTCGATGTTGAAGGTGAGGACGGTTTTCGTCAGCGTGAAACCTCAATGCTTGAAGAGCTGTCCAATGAGGTGGGCACGGTGCTGGCGACCGGGGGCGGTGCCGTCATGCGTGCTGAAAACCACGGATTGCTGAAAAAGAACGCTGTGGTGGTTTACCTTAAAACGTCCATAGACCAACAGGTTGAGCGCACACGCAAGGACAGGAACCGACCGTTGTTGCAGAACGACGATCCGGAAGGCGTGTTGCGCAGGCTGTTTGCGATTCGGGACCCGCTCTATACCGAGTTGGCGGATATCGTTATGTTTACCGATCGTAAAAGCCCCCGTCTTGTGGTTCGGCAACTGGTGAACCGAATCAATCCTAAAACGCCCCGCCACAGAAGACAGCGGCGGAAAGAGGGCAGGCATAATGCACAAGGCACTTCGAGAGCTGAAGGTTGAGCTCGGGGAGCGCAGCTATCCGATCATTATCGGGCAGGGGCTGCTGGGCTCGTTTGACCTGACACCCTGGGTGGCAGGCCAGCAGGTCATGATCGTAACTAACGATACCGTTGGCCCCCTGTATCTTGAGAAGGTGAAAGGCTGTTTTCCCGGCAAGGCCATTGACGTAGTGACCTTGCCCGATGGAGAACAGTTCAAGGATTGGCAGACGCTTAACCTCATTTTCGACGCGCTTCTGGAAAAACGACATACCCGCAAAACGACACTCGTTGCCCTGGGCGGCGGCGTTGTGGGTGATATGGCGGGTTTCGCGGCGGCCTGTTACCAGCGTGGCGTTCCCTTCATACAGGTTCCAACCACGCTGCTCTCTCAAGTGGACTCGTCTGTTGGGGGGAAAACAGGGATAAATCACCCGCTTGGCAAGAACATGATCGGTGCTTTCCATCAGCCGCAGGCGGTGCTGATCGATACCAACAGCTTGCAAACACTGCCGGAGAGGGAGGTGTCTGCCGGTCTCGCAGAGGTGATCAAATATGGCCTGATTCGGGACGAGTCTTTCCTGGCCTGGCTTGAGGATTCCATGGAGAGCCTGTTGCGACTTGATGCTGAGGCATTAGGTGAGGCCATCTATCGTTCCTGTGTCTGTAAGGCGGAAGTTGTTGCGCTTGACGAACGAGAGGGTGGGTTGCGTGCAATCCTCAATCTTGGTCATACCTTTGGTCATGCCATTGAAACCTTTGCTGGCTACGGCAACTGGTTGCACGGTGAAGCCGTGGGCACGGGTATGATGATGGCAGCCGATCTCTCTGTGAGAGAGGGGCTGATCTCGGCGGACGACCGGGCCCGGGCGGTTGCCCTGATTCGGCGCGCTCGTTTGCCTGAGTGGGCACCGAGCGGCATGACATCAGAGGACTTCATGAATCTGATGTCCGTGGACAAGAAGAATGTGGATGGTCGGCTACGGTTGGTTCTCCTGAAAGCAATAGGTGATGCCTTTATCACCGAGAATGCCTCCGCTGACAACATCCGTGATACCTTGAGGGCATTCCTGCCACAGGCAGGCTGATGGGCTCTGAGTTTCGAAACAGGGACAGCGTGTGACTCAAGAATCCTTGAACAGTTCCGATGGTGGGGGGCTTTTCCCTCGACTCCAGCAGCGATACGGTCTTCGAGACAATCCTCTCGAGATGGAAACGCCGTTTTTCCCGGATGCCATGCGTCAGCACGCTTTGGAGACGTTGCGCCATCTTTGTGGGTTCGGGGACATGGTGCTGGTTCTGACCGGTGCGCCGGGGGCCGGTAAGACCCGGGTATTGGCAGAGTTGGTGCGCAGCGAGTCCTCAAGGCTTGATTTTCATCGAATTCCCGCGTCGGCGCTTACCAGCCGCCAGGCTCTCGCGCGTTACCTGAAACAACTGGCAAAATCCGGGATACCGGCAGACTCTGAGCCCAGAGAGGCCGTTTATCGCTTTTTTCGCTGGTCCGAATCCGGCCTCCGCCGAGGTCACCGGCAAGTGCTGCTGATTGACGATGCAGACCGGGTTGAGTCGGATGTTCTGAATCTTCTGGTAGCAGGCTTTGTGGCATCAGAACGGTCTGTTTCTGCCGTTCCGATTCTGGCCGGAACCGAGCAGGTCTGGCGCCAGTTGGAAGATCGTCCGGATTCCGCTTATGCGCATCACCTGAACCTGCCTCCGTTAAGCCGCGAAGATATCAAGGCTTATCTCGAACCCAGGGTTCACCGGGCGGGTGGTTCTCTGTCTGAGCTGCTGTCGGCCTCTCGGCTGAAAAAGCTTGAGGTGTTGAGCCAGGGCAGCTTTGGTCGACTCAAACGTGTTGCACCGGGTGTTTGGCTGGACATGGTGCCGTCGTCTGCAACGGCCTCCTCAAAAGCTGGTTTTACGGTTGCGCATTTGCGGTGGCCTGCGCTGGGGCTGCTATTGCTGGCGGCATCCTGGTGGTTTGTTTCCCAGCAATACGAGAGCACGGTTCAGCGACAGGCTGGCGCCGAGGTTGAGCCTGAGCCAGTCCGTAAGAGCATTACCATTGGTCCGGGTACTGAGGAGCCTGAGCCGGAAATAGCGACTTTGATTGCGCCTGCGGGCAAAGATGAGTCTGGCGTTCCGGGCGAAACCAATGCTACTGAAGATTTGACACAGCCTCTGCCTGAAACAGAGATTGTCCCAGAGCCAGAGCCAGAGCCAGAGCCAGAGCCAGAGCCAGAGCCAGAGCCAGAGCCAGAGCCAGAGCCAGAGCCAGAGCCAGAGCCAGAGCCAGAGCCAGAGCCAGAGCCAGAGCCAGAGCCAGAGTTTGTGCCAGCTAACCCCGTTAAATTTGTGGCACTTGAGCAGTTACGCCAGCGTAAAGGTTGGACGCTGCAGCTTGTTGCAGGCAATCAGGAACAAACGGTGTTGAATGTACTGCGTCGAGCGCTCGAGGATGCGAATTTGAGCTACACCAAGGGTGAGCGCCTGGGCTTACCTTGGTTTATGCTGGTTTATGGTCAATACTCTAGCCGAGAAGAGGCAGGTGCGGCGGCGGCTAGTCTGCCCGACGCGCTGAGGATCTCGAATCCTTGGATTCGACCCTACGAGGATTACTGATGTCTGCACCATTCCGGTGCGCTTTAGGTCCCAAACTACGAAAAAAATTGTATACGTAGTTTCACGTGTGTAAAATCCCTTCCCCCTTTTTTTCGGTGTCAGCGTATTTTTTGCACTTTTTTGGTGCAGGAGTGTCGCTGGCGGGAAGCATTTACACGCGAGAGAACGCTTATGACAACAGGCTTGTATCATCCTGATGAGTTCAGGGACAACTGCGGTTTTGGCCTGATTGCCCACATGAAGGGCGAAGCGAGCCATAAGCTGTTGCAGACAGCCATTGAATCTCTGACCTGCATGACCCACCGGGGCGGCATTGCTGCCGATGGCAAGACCGGTGATGGTTGTGGCCTGCTTATTCAGAGCCCCAAGGCCTTCCTCTATAAAGCTGCCCAGGCAGCCTTCGGCAAAAAACCTGGCGACTTGTTTGCAGTTGGCCAGGTTTTTTTGGCTAAGGACGACGCAAAAGCTTCTGCAGGTCGAGCAGCTATAGAAAAAAGGCTCACAGATCAGGGGCTTGAGGTTATGGGCTGGCGGGAAGTGCCGGTTGATGACAGCTGCCTGGGGCCGATGGCTTTGGACTGTCTGCCGCGCATTGAACAGGTGTTTGTAGAGCCTGGCGGTAAGGCCGAGAAAGAATTCGCGATCAGCCTGTTTGTGGGGCGCCGTCATGCCGAGCGGGATATGGCGGAAGACCCGGAATTCTATATCTGCAGTCTTTCCCACAAGACATTGGCCTACAAAGGCCTGATGATGCCCGCAGATCTGGCCAACTTCTACAAGGATCTTGGTGATCCGGATCTGCAAACGGCCATCTGTGTTTTCCACCAGCGCTTCTCGACCAACACCATGCCGCGTTGGCCACTGGCGCAGCCGTTCCGGTTCCTGGCCCATAATGGTGAGATAAACACCATCGACGGTAACCGTAACTGGGCAATTGCCCGCGCAGCCAAGTTCAGCTCACCGGATTTGCCGGATCTGCAGACCCTGCAGCCGCTGGTTAACCTGACTGGCTCTGACTCCTCAAGCATGGACAACATGCTGGAAGTGCTGCTGGCAGGTGGTGTTGACCTGTTCCGGGCGGTGCGCATGATGATTCCGCCTGCCTGGCAGAATGTTGATACCATGGATTCTGAGCTGCGGGCCTTTTACGAGTACAACTCCATGCATATGGAGCCTTGGGATGGCCCTGCGGGCCTGGTAATGTCAGATGGCCGTTATGCGCTGTGTATGCTGGACCGTAACGGTCTGCGTCCCGCACGCTGGGTGATTACCAAGGACGATTTCATCACCCTGGCCTCGGAAGTGGGTACCTACAGCTACTCACCGGACGATGTGGTGGCCAAGGGGCGTGTTGGTCCTGGCCAGATGCTGGCCATCGATACCGAATCCGGCGAGGTCCTGCATACCGGGGATATCGACCAGCGGCTCAAAAAAGCCCAGCCCTACAAGCGCTGGCTCAAGGACAATGCACTGCGAGTCGAGACCACGCTGAATCAGGCGACCCCGGAATTCAAGCTGATGGAATCCGAAGAGCTTCTGGTTCATCAGAAGATGTTCAATATCTCGTTTGAAGAGCGGGACCAGGTGCTGCGCCCACTGGCTGAGAGTGCCCAGGAGGCGGTCGGTTCCATGGGGGACGATACCCCGATGGCGGTTCTGTCCAGCAAGGTGCGCCATGTGGCGGATTACTTCCGGCAGAAATTCGCGCAGGTCACCAACCCGCCCATTGATCCTCTCCGTGAGACCATCGTCATGTCTCTGGAGACCTGTCTGGGCGCGGAACAGAACGTTTTCGAGGAGTCTCCGGAGCACGCTAACCGGATTATCCTGACCACGCCGGTGCTGTCGCCGGCCAAGTTCCTGAAGATCAGCAATAACGATCGCCCGGGATTTGAGGTGGCAAAAATCGCCCTGAGCTATCGCCCGGAAGAGGGCTTGGAGCAGGCGGTTCGTCGGGTATGCGACGAAGCCGAAAAAGTTGTGCGTGATGGCAAGGTGTTGCTGATTCTAAGCGATAAGGACCTGGCTCAGGGCGATCTCCCCATCAATGCCCTGATGGCCACCGGAGCTGTGCACCATCACCTGGTGGCGAGAGGTCTGCGCTGTGATTCCAACATCATCGTTGAGACCGGCTGGGCTCGGGACCCGCATCACTTTGCGGTACTGTTCGGATTTGGTGCTACGGCGGTCTACCCGTACCTGGCGTACCAGATCCTGAACGATCTGATTCGCACCGGCGAAATGCTGATGGATCCGATCGAAGCCAAGAACAATTACCGTAAGGGCATCAACAAGGGCTTGCTGAAGATCCTGTCGAAGATGGGTATCTCCACCATTACCTCCTATCGCGGTGCCCAACTGTTTGAAGCCATTGGTCTTGCCGACAATGTGGTAGACCTGTGTTTCAAAGGCGTCCCGAGCCGGATTCAGGGCGCCGACTTCTTCGATTTCCAGCAGGATCAGGAGCAGTTGGCCGCGGTTGCCTGGAAGCCCCGTAAGCCTATTTCCCAGGGCGGCCTGCTCAAGTACGTGCATGGTCAGGAATACCACGCCTTCAACCCGGATGTGGTGGGCAAACTGCAGGATGCCGTGATCAGTGGCGACTATGGCACCTACAAGGAATACGCCGGTCTGGTCAATGAGCGCCCGGTTGCCACCCTGCGCGACCTGTTGGTGTTCCGTGAGGGCATCCAGTCAATTGACCTGAGCGACGTGGAGCCAGTGGAAAACATTTTCCCGCGTTTTGACTCTGCGGCGATGTCTCTCGGTGCCCTGTCGCCGGAGGCGCACGAGGCTCTGGCCGTGGCCATGAACACGCTGGGTGGTCGTTCCAACTCCGGTGAGGGCGGCGAAGACCCGGCTCGTCACGGCACTAACAAGCGTTCCAAGATCAAACAGGTGGCTTCCGGTCGTTTCGGTGTGACCGCTGAGTACCTGCGTAGCGCCGATGTTATGCAGATCAAGGTGGCTCAGGGTGCCAAGCCGGGTGAAGGCGGCCAGTTGCCGGGCGGTAAGGTGAATGACCTGATCGCGCGCCTGCGTTACTCGGTGCCGGGTGTCACCCTGATTTCGCCACCGCCGCACCACGACATCTACTCCATTGAAGATCTGGCGCAGCTGATCTTCGACCTGAAACAGGTGAACCCGGAGGCGCTGGTGTCGGTCAAGCTGGTATCAGAGCCCGGGGTGGGCACGATTGCCGCGGGCGTTGCCAAGGCTTATGCCGACCTGATTACGGTTTCCGGTTATGACGGCGGTACCGCAGCCAGTCCGCTGACCTCAATCCGCTACGCAGGCTCCCCCTGGGAGCTGGGCCTGACGGAAACCCAGCAGGCGCTGCGCGCCAATGATCTGCGAGGCAAGATTCGCCTGCAGACCGACGGCGGCATCAAGACTGGTCTGGACGTGGTGAAAGCCGCGATTCTGGGCGCGGAGAGCTTTGGCTTCGGTACCACTCCGATGGTGGCGTTGGGTTGTAAATACCTGCGGATCTGCCACCTGAATAACTGTGCGACGGGGGTCGCGACACAGAACGACTATCTGCGCGAAGAGCACTTCAAGGGCACCGTGGAAATGGCCATGAACTTCTTCCGCTTTGTGGCGGAGGAAACTCGCGAATGGCTGGCGAAGCTGGGTGTGCGTTCTCTGGAAGAGTTGGTCGGCCGTGTTGACCTGCTGGAGCGTCTGCCGGGTAATACCGAGCGCCAGAAGAAGCTGGATCTGACCCGTCTGCTGCAGAATGACCACATTCCGGCTGACAAGCCGCACACCTGTCAGATTGAACGCAACAAGCCCTTCGATGAAGGTAAGCTGGCGGAGCAAATGGTGCAGGACACCGCTGCTGCCATCGCCGAGAAGTCCGGCGGTGCCTGGAGTTACCGGGTGACCAACTGTGACCGTTCCATTGGTGCACGCCTGTCTGGCGAGATTGCCGCCCGTTACGGCAATCAGGGCATGACCGATGCGCCCATCACCCTGGACCTGACCGGCACCGCTGGCCAGAGTTTCGGTGTCTGGAACGTCGGTGGTCTGAACCTGATTCTGGAGGGTGATGCTAACGATTACGTGGGTAAAGGCATGACCGGCGGTAAGCTGGTAGTCAAGCCGCCCCGTGGTAGTGATTTCGAGACCCAGGAAACCTCCATTGTCGGGAACACCTGTCTGTATGGCGCAACTGGTGGCAAGCTGTTTGCGGCCGGCACCGCCGGTGAGCGCTTTGCGGTTCGTAACTCCGGCGCCCATGCCGTGGTTGAAGGTGCTGGCGATCACTGCTGCGAATACATGACGGGTGGTCTGGTCACCGTGCTGGGGTCCACCGGCTACAACTTTGGTGCCGGCATGACCGGCGGGTTCGCCTATGTGCTGGACCTGGACAACACCTTTGTGGACAAGTACAACCATGAACTGGTTGAGATCCAGCGTATTTCCCGTGAAGACATGGAAGCCTACCGGAACCACCTGCGTGGCGTGATCCGGGAGCACATCTCCGAAACCGGAAGTGCCTGGGCAGAGCACCTACTTGAAGATTTCGACGATTACATCGGCCGTTTCTGGCTGGTCAAGCCCAAGGCCGCGAACCTTCGCAGCCTGCTGGCAAGCACCCGCGCCCGTCCGGAATAACGGGCAGGTCCAACAAGGTTGACGGGTTGCACTCCGGTGCGGCCCCCGTCGAAATCGAGCTGATGAGAGTGGCAACATGAAAGAACGTCTCAACAATGACTTTCAGTTTGTGGAAGTTGGGCGGGTAGACCCGAAGAAGGTGCCTGCCAAGAAGCGCAAAAAGGAATTCGGGGAAATCTATCACCCGTTCAGCGAAACCCATGCGGCCTCCCAGTCCCATCGCTGCCTGGCGTGTGGTAACCCGTACTGTGAATGGAAGTGCCCGGTACACAACTATATTCCGAACTGGCTGAAGCTGGTGTCGGAGGGCAACATCATGAAGGCGGTGGAGCTGTGTCACCAGACTAACTCCCTGCCGGAAGTCTGTGGTCGTGTGTGCCCGCAGGATCGCCTGTGTGAAGGTGCCTGCACCCTGAATGATGGCTACGGCGCGGTTACCATCGGTTCTGTTGAGAAGTACATTACCGACACCGCATTTGCGCTGGGCTGGAAACCGGATATGTCCAATGTCACCTGGACTGACAAGAAGGTGGCTGTGATTGGCGCTGGCCCCGCAGGGCTTGGTTGTGCTGATGTTCTGGTGCGCAACGGCGTCAAGCCTGTGGTGTTTGATCGTTACCCGGAGATCGGTGGCCTGCTGACCTTCGGTATTCCTGAGTTCAAGCTGGAAAAATCCGTCATGTCCCGCCGCCGCAAGGTGTTCGAGGAGATGGGCGTGGAGTTCCGTCTGAGTACCGAGGTGGGTAAAGACGTTCAGTTGAACAAGATCCTGGAAGAGTTCGATGCCGTCTTTATGGGCATGGGTACCTACACCTACATGAAAGGTGGGTTCCCCGGTGAGGAGCTGCCGGGTGTCTATGACGCCCTGCCGTTCCTGATTTCGAATGTTAACCGTCGCCTGGGTTTCGAGAAAAAGGAATCTGACTTCATCGATATGAAAGGCAAGCGTGTTGTGGTGCTGGGTGGTGGTGACACCGCTATGGACTGTAACCGGACTTCCATTCGCCAGCAGGCCGAGAGCGTGACCTGTGCCTATCGCCGCGATGAGGCCAACATGCCTGGTTCCCGTCGGGAAGTGGCCAACGCGAAAGAGGAGGGAGTCAAGTTCCTGTTCAACCGTCAGCCCATCGCCATCATCGGTGAAGACCGCGTTGAGGGTGTAAAGGTAGTCACCACGGAGCTGGGTGAGCCGGACGAAAACGGCCGTCGCCGTCCGGAAGTGGTTCCGGGCAGTGAGGAAGTGATTCCGGCTGATGCCGTGCTGGTAGCGTTCGGCTTCCGCCCGAGCCCTGCACCCTGGTTTGAAGAGCTGGGCGTGAACACGGACGACTCCGGTCGGGTTACTGCGGCAGAAGAAGCCGAATTCCCGTTCCAGACCAGCAATGCCAAGATTTTCGCTGGTGGCGACATGGTGCGTGGCTCGGATCTGGTGGTTACCGCAATCTGGGAAGGACGTCAGGCGGCCGAAGGCATCCTGGACTACCTGGACGTTTAACGCTGGATTGACCAGAGTCAGAAAGGGCGGCTTGCTAAGGGTAAGCCGCCCTTTTTTATTCGTGCAAACGGGGTATCATTGCTCCCCATTGTCTCTGACCAATTTTTACCGACGAGAACGGGAAACTCTATGACCGAGCTGAAGAACGATCGCTTCCTGCGTGCCCTGATGCGCCAGCCTGTAGACCGCACCCCGGTGTGGATGATGCGCCAGGCAGGCCGCTACCTGCCGGAATACCGCGCAACCCGGGCCAAGGCCGGCGACTTCCTCAGTCTGTGCAAAAACACCCCGCTGGCCTGTGAGGTTACCCTGCAGCCGCTGGAGCGTTACCCCCTGGATGCCGCCATCCTGTTTTCGGACATTCTGACCGTTCCCGATGCTCTTGGGCTGGGTCTCTATTTCGAAACCGGCGAAGGCCCGAAATTCCGTAAGGTCATTCGTTCGGAAGCAGATGTGGATGCACTGCCCAGGATGAATGCCGAGTCTGATCTGGACTACGTGATGAATGCGGTGTCTACCATTCGCCGGGAGCTGAATGGCCGCGTGCCGCTGATCGGTTTCTCTGGCAGTCCCTGGACTCTGGCTACCTACATGATTGAAGGTGGATCTTCCAAGACCTTCTCGGAGGCCAAGAAGTTGATGTACGGTCAGCCGGAGGTGATGCATCGTCTGTTGGACCATCTGGCGGATTCGGTCATTGACTACCTCAATGGCCAGATCAAGGCCGGCGCCCAGGCTGTGCAGATTTTTGATACCTGGGGTGGTGTGTTGAGCAGCTGGGCCTATGAAGAGTTTTCCCTGCGCTACATGAAGAAGATTGTTGATGGTCTGATTCGTGAGAGCGAAGGTCGCCGTGTGCCGGTGATTGTTTTCACCAAGAACGGTGGTCAGTGGCTGGAGTCTATCGCTGATTGTGGCGCCGATGCTGTGGGGCTGGACTGGACGACGGACATCGGCAACGCCCGTGCCCGCGTGGGCGACAAGGTGGCCCTGCAGGGCAACATGGACCCGGCCATGCTGTATGCGCCGAAGGCGCGGATTCGTCAGGAGGTGGCGGATATCCTGAAGCGCTATGGTTTTGGCTCGGGGCATGTGTTCAACCTTGGGCATGGGATTACGCCGGATGTGGATCCGGAGCATGCCGGGGCGTTTATTGAGGCGGTTGTTGAGCTTAGTGGGCAGTATCACCAGCGAAGCTAAACTAGGAGATTGCCGTCATTTGTAGCCTGCGAGCTTGGTGCTTGCGGGCTGGTGGAACGGCCTCCGAAAAACCGCTACGAGCACTTCCCTGTGCGCTTCTCTCCGGCCATCCATGGCCTCCGACATTTTTCGGAGGCCGTTCCACCAGCCCGCTAATCAACCCTCTGGAAGTATCCTCTCTAGAATGGATGCAGCGTTTTCGGACGGTGGCTTCTCTCGCTGTGGTTGCTGGAGGTTCTTTGCTGTACTCCCTTTTGTGCCCGGTCTATAGTCATAGAAAGCAATGACTTTTGATCCGGAGCATTCCCTTGTCTGCTAAAACCTCAGAAAAACGCCGGTTTCACCGAATCAGTTTCGATGCCCCCTGTGAGCTGCATTGTCAGGACCAGGTGTGGTCAACGGAGGTGTTGGATATTTCCCTGAAGGGTGTGTTGGTTCAGCGGCCAGAAGGCTGGAAGGTTCCGTTGAATAAGCCCTGTGAGGTGGTGATTCACCTGAATGAACATGAAGCTGCGATTGTGATGGCGGTGGAGCTGAAGCATGTGGAGGATCATCGGCTGGGATTTCGCTGCCAGTACATTGATCTGGACAGTGCATCGCATTTGAAGCGGTTGGTAGAGCTGAATCTGGGGGATCAGGCGCTTTTGGAGAGAGAGTTTGCGCATCTCATTGATTGATAGTTTTGCGGGGATTTGATGTGGATAGGTCCAATGTTTGGTTATTGCGGGCTATTTCACTCAGGTTGCTAGGCTGGTGTTGGAGAACGCTTCAAAAAATTTCGGAGGCCATGGATGGCCGGAGAGAAGCGCACATGGGTGAGGCAAGCGTTTATGAAGCGAAGCTTCATGTGCAGCCGAACGACAGCAATCTATGATTGCTGGCCGGACCCGCTTGCGGGGGCTCGTAGCGGTTTTTTGAAGCGTTCTCCAACAGCAGCCCGACGCTAAAGCCAGAAGGCTAGGGTCACAACTCAAAGCTCCTCAAGAGCCGAAAGAGCATCCGAAAGCTTTGTCACCGGAATCACCTTCATGCCATCAACGGGCTTACGCGGAACGTTGGCCTTGGGCACCAAAGCCCGGGTAAAACCGTGCTTGGCCGCCTCGTAGATACGCTCCTGGCCGCTTGGTACCGGCCGGATCTCGCCAGACAAGCCAACTTCGCCAAAAATAACCAGGTCCTGCGGCAGCGCCCGGTTCCGGAATGACGAAACCACAGCTGACAGCAAAGCAAGATCCGCACTGGTTTCGTTGACCTTCACACCGGCCACCACATTTACAAACACATCCTGATCGGCCACATGCATGCCGCCATGGCGGTGCAGCACGGCCAGAAGCATCGCTAAGCGGTTCTGGTCAGTCCCTACCGCTACCCGTCTAGGGTAGCTCCCCTGGGCCATGTCCACGAGGGCCTGAATCTCCACCAGCATCGGCCGAGTGCCTTCCCAGACCACCATCACCACGCTACCCGGCGCCGCTTCCTCGCCTCGATTGAGGAAGATGGCGCTGGGGTTTTTCACTTCCTTCAGACCTTGTTCCAGCATCGCGAACACGCCCAGCTCATTAACCGCGCCGAAGCGGTTCTTGATGCCGCGCAGGGTTCGGTAGCGGCTGTCGCTGGAGCCTTCTAGCAGGATCGAGCAGTCAATCATGTGTTCGAGCACCTTCGGCCCCGCCAGGCTGCCATCTTTGGTGACGTGCCCCACCAGCAAGAGGATGGTGCCGGTTTGCTTGGCGAAGCGGGTCAGAAAGGCGGCGCTTTCCCGCACCTGGGATACCGAGCCTGGGGCGGATTCAATGTCCGCCACATGCATTACCTGGATACTGTCGATTACCAGAATGCGGGGTTTCTCCGCTTCCGCCACCTGCATCAGGCGTTCTACGGAGGTTTCCGAGAGCATTTTCAGGTCTTTGGTGGGCAAGCCCAGGCGCTTGGCGCGCATGGCCACCTGTTGTAGGGATTCTTCACCGGTGACGTACAGCGCTGAGTGTTTCTCGGCCAGTTGGCAAACCGCCTGCAGTAGCAGGGTACTTTTGCCCGCGCCGGGGTGACCGCCCATGAGTACCGCCGAGCCTTCCACCAGGCCGCCACCCAGGACACGGTCGAATTCCTGCATGCCGGTGCTGATGCGTGCCTGCTCTGCCAGACTGACTTCGTCCAGGCTTTTTACCTCCGACAAGCTGCCGGCATAACCCTCAAAGCGGGCGCTGCGAGCACCTTTGCCGGGGCCTGAGACGCCGCGTACTTCGCTGATGGTGTTCCAGGCCTGGCAGGCGGTACATTGGCCCTGCCACTTGGAATAGTCGGCACCACACTCGGTGCATACAAAGGCGGTTTTGGCTTTGGCCATGGGCATGGTTCCGTGTCGGGCAGATCGGGGAGGGCAAGGGGCCGACGCGAAGGCCGGCCCGGTCATCGGTTACGCCAGTTTCTTGTACTTCATGCGCTTGGGCTGCATGGCGGAGTCGCCTTTGCGCTTCTTGAAGTCGGCGTCGTAATCGGTGAAGTTGCCTTCGAAGTAGACTACTTCGCCGTCGTCTTCAAACGCCAGGATGTGGGTCGCTACCCGGTCCAGGAACCAGCGGTCGTGCGAAATCACCAGCGCGGAGCCCGGGAAGT
Organism: Marinobacter sp. bablab_jr008; assembly: GCF_016464145.1. Lineage (NCBI taxonomy): Bacteria > Pseudomonadati > Pseudomonadota > Gammaproteobacteria > Pseudomonadales > Marinobacteraceae > Marinobacter > Marinobacter sp. bablab_jr008. Next base: position 77,632 of record NZ_JACDWW010000062.1, on the reverse strand, counting down.
TCAGCAGGGCTTCTTCCAGGGCGCGCAGCGTTTCCACGTCCAGGTCGTTGGTGGGTTCGTCCAGCAACAGAACGTTGCCACCCTGTTTCAGCAGCTTGGCCAGGTGCAGACGATTGCGCTCACCGCCGGACAGGTCGCCCACCCGTTTCTGCTGGTCGGTGCCCTTGAAGTTGAAGCGGCCCACGTAGGCCCGGGACGGGGTCTCGTAGTTACCGACCTTGATGATGTCCTGGCCGTCGGAAAGCTCTTCCCATACAGTCTTGCTGCCGTCGAGATCGCGCATCTGATCCACATAGGCCAGTTCCACGGTTTCACCAACGGTGATGGTGCCAGAGTCCGGCTTGTCCATGCCTGCGATCATCTTGAACAGCGTGGATTTGCCTGCGCCGTTACCACCGATGATGCCAACAATCGCACCCGGTGGAACGTGGAACGAGACATTTTCGTACAGCAGGCGGTCGCCAAAGGCCTTGCTGATGCCGTCCACCTCGATCACCTTGTCGCCAAGGCGAGGTCCGGGCGGGATATACAGTTCGTTGGTTTCGTTGCGCTTCTGGAATTCCTGGGAGCTCATCTCCTCGAAGCGGGCCAGGCGCGCCTTGCTCTTGGACTGGCGACCCTTGGCGTTGGTGCGTACCCATTCCAGCTCGTGCTTGATGGCTTTCTGGTGAGCGGCCTCCTGCTTGGCCTCCATCTCCAGGCGCTTCTCTTTGTTCTCCAGCCACTGACTGTAGTTGCCCTCGAACGGAATGCCGTGGCCACGGTCCAGTTCCAGGATCCAGCCGGCGACGTTGTCCAGGAAGTAACGGTCGTGAGTGATGGCGACAACGGTGCCGTCGTAATCGTGCAGGAAGCGCTCCAGCCAGGCCACGGATTCGGCATCCAGATGGTTGGTAGGCTCATCCAGCAGGAGCATGTCCGGGCCGGACAGCAGCAGGCGGCACAGGGCCACACGGCGGCGCTCGCCACCTGACAGCACTTTTACCTTCTGGTCCCAGGCCGGCAGTCGTAGGGCGTCTGCCGCCACTTCCATCTTCCGCTCTATGTCGTGGCCATCGGTAGCCTGGATAATGGCTTCCAGTTCGCCCTGTTTCTTGGCCAGCTCGTCAAAGTCCGCGTCTGGCTCGGCGTAGGCGGCATAAACCTTGTCGAGCTCCGCCAGAGCGTTGTGTACGTGCGCGACGGACTCGTCAACGATTTCCTTTACGGTCTTCTCTTCGTCCAATTCCGGCTCCTGCGGCAGGTAGCCCACATTGATGCCGGGCTGTGGCCGGGCCTCACCGATGTAATCCTGGTCGACACCCGCCATAATACGCAGCAGGGTGGATTTACCGGCGCCGTTCAGACCGAGCACGCCGATTTTGGCGCCCGGGAAGAAGCTCAGAGAGATGTCTTTCAGAATTTCCCGCTTGGGCGGTACCACCTTGCCCACGCGGTTCATGGTGTATACGTAAGAACCTGTTTTACCAGTTTTGTCATTTTTTGACATAGTCTGATTCGCCTCTAAGTCACTATCGATAGGGCTTCAAGTCAACTGATACCAATCAAAGCCGCAAAATAAAAAGTTAATAATTAGTTTACGAAGTTCCGTGTTCCCAACTATAATAAAAAAAAGTAACGTTTCACGGGAGAAGAATGTGGTGTATCAAGTTATCGAGCAAGTAGTGAATGCTGAGCGAAGAAAGCTGCTTGTGCAAGACCTCATTCCCGTCTATTACCCCAATCTCTATATCACCACCGATCTCTCTGGCAAGGCCCTGGATACCACCAAAAAACACCTTGAGCACCTGGCTTTGTTTGAGGAATTTCTGAAGTTTTCATCGATTGACCTGATTTCTCGCCTGGAACAGCGCCCAAAAGCTCAGTATCTGACGGATAGCGAGATCGCTCGTTTCGTGTCGGATGCGGGATTCAACAAAGAAACCTTAGCTAAGAAATATTCAGGTGTCAGCTTGCATCCGACAGCGTATGCAACTGTTGGCAGATCCTATGCCACCCAGCGTGTCGAAGCAGTGCGCGACTACCTGGACTTCCTGTACGACAAGCTGGGTGATCAATCGACCAAGAGGGAAGCAGTTGACGATTTAAGGAAGCGATTCAATCGCAAGATTAAGGCCGCTAGACCGGGATGGAAAAGCAAGCGAATTGACGAGATTAAAGGGCTGACTAATGAAGAGCGAGATCGGCTGTTGGAGGTAATGCACCCTGAAAGTTCCGAGAATCCGTTTGCGAATAAGGCTCTAAAGCTTCGGAACTACATCATTTTGCTGCTTGGTCTCGATTTGGGCTTACGTCGCTCCGAAATGCTTTTAATCAAGACAAGCGATATTCACTGGCACAGCCGTCAACTTGCAGTCGTCAATCTTGAGGATGAAAGCCTAGATCCGCGCACAGTAGCTCCCCAGTTCAAAACCAGCGAGCGCATGCTGGTAATGACCGATGACCTCTATGAAGCGATTAGTGAGTATGACGCGAAATATCGATCCAGAAAGCTCGGGAACGGTTCATCTGAGGCTAGAAAGCACCCCTTTTTACTTGTATCCCATAGGAAAAACGAGGGCCATGCTTTGAGTCTAAACGGGGCAGATGGCGTTTTGTCCCGAGTCGGAGAATCAGAGCCTAAACTGGCTCATATCAGCCTCCATGTTCTGAGGCATGATGCAGTATTTTCGATGCTTGAAAGCATGCGTGAGGAACTTGAATTGCTCTCGCCAGAGGACCGCACCACTCAAACTCAAAAAACCCTAACGTACATGTTTGGTTGGAGTGAAGAATCGGATATGCCTGGTCTCTATGGGGCCAAGTTTTGGCATGAGGAGGCCGATAAAGCGATACAAAAACGCTCAGAGAGATTAAAGAAGGCCCGTTTGAAAGCAGGGCCTACAAGACGAAAAGGAGATGCAAAGTGAGTATTGCAGTCGAAGCGCTCGAAGCGCCAACGGAAGATACCCTCGATGCCTGGCTGGACACTCCTCGCTTTGCAAAATGTGGGAAGGTTTTCACGCCGAACGATCCAACATGGCGTCCCGATCAGTCTCATCAAAACGCCGTCAACTGGAAAGCCGCCATTGCCTGTGTCACACCTGATTGGCAGCGCTGGTTGCACGCAGCCTTGGCATACCGCATGGCAGATGTGGCGCAGGGAACTGTTGATGTTGCTGCAAGCGTTATGTCGAGAGCTGCGCAATCAGGTTTTGATCCGCTCAATGAGGATTGCCTCATCGATCTTCGAGAGCGCTTTAACAATGGAGAGTTTTCGGCTCTTTCTGCTTTTATAGAATTTTGGCACGAATGCGAATCTATTGAAAATAGACCCTCGCGTGCCCTGGTGGATGCCTATAAATCGCTGCCAAGGAAAAAAGATACCAAGAAAGACGTCGTTCTTAACTTGGACCCTGAAGAAGGACCTTTTACACAAACGGAGCAGGACTCACTGTACCAATGGATACATGAGAAGTTTTGTGACGGTCAGTTAGATGCCGAGAAGTACCTTTATTTGCGTCTACAAATGATTTACGGGCAGCGCGGCGTGCAGGTGAGAATGTTCGTCTTTGATGATTTTATGAAGACCGATCAGGGTTGCAAAATAAGGATCTTTTGGGCGAAACAACAAGGCGACGATGCGGGCTGGAGAGAAAAGTCAGAGATTTTCAATTTAGACGATGACCTCTACAACGTCGTACAAGGCTTTAAGGCGATAACTCTCGCCAGACTTTGGCGAGAGTATCCACAGCGTGCCGACTGGGATAAGGCAATCAAGCATGTGCCGCTATTTCGACGCAAATTAGAAGATAGAGGTAGACGCAACGACCTCCCGGTTTTAATTGACCTCCCCAGCCAGAAAGCATTGGAGGTCGCGCCTCAGGAGGAATTCCACGTTTTGAGGAAAACGGCAGCGAATTGGTTTGAGCGCCTCGAACGTGCCGATGGGTTTCCGATTTCTCATCGCACGCATCAGCCCCTGATAATCACACGAGGGCATCGCTTCAGGCATACGTTAGGCACAGACCTCTCAAATGCGGGGCTGGATGAGTGGGGGATGGCACATGCTCTCCTGCAAAAAGACACTCGGTCCGTTCGAAAGTACCGATCAGTTTCCGCTGAGTTAATGAATTTGATTGACGAGAAGATGAGTGATCACCTCGCGCTTGTTGTGAACGCATTTACAGGAACCATTGTGTCGGATCGTGCCTCAGCAAAGAATGGAGATCGAGCAGATCGACAGATTGAAGATTTGGCGGTTTGTGGTGCCGATGCGGTGTGCCAACTGGATGCGCCTTTCACATGTTACGGATGCGGTAAATTTCAGCCACTGGTGGACGCGGATCATAGTGCCGCCCTTGAGCGACTGGAGCGTCGTCGAGCGCAAACCATCGCCACTGACAAGACTACTGGCGTTCTCTGGGACCGTGCCATATTGGCCTGCCGTAAGGTTATTCTTGATTGTGAGGCTTTGCGTCAATCATCGCAGCCAGAAGGAGTTGACGCATGAGCAAAGTAGTAGATTTCAAGCCGAAGAGTCAGGTAGACGCTGAGGCTAATTTGCACGATTTCATTCAGTGGGCGAAGGAGACAATACCAAAGGGCGTTCCAGATCGGTTTTACGACAGTATTAAGTGGGAAGACGAGAGCTGGCATGCTCATGGCGCGGAAGGCTGTGCCTTCAAGGCTTTGGGATCGACCATGAACATGCGGCCTCTAATCATGGACTTCGCCAAGGCCTTGTTGGTGTATCGCCGTATTTATCAGATGAAAAAGAGCCTATCGAGCTGGCTTCGCCCACTAAAAGCCCTTGAGGTCGCACTGGTCGAAATTAACGGTGACGCGGATGTGACAAGAGTTTCAGCGGCTGTGTGTAACCGAGCCTGTGAACACATGGAAATGCACTGGACGAAGGGGCGGAGCGCATACGGATATAGCAAGTGCCTCGGGCAAATAATCACGCTGATGAGAGAGAAGAAGCTGCTCAAGACTGATTTTCGATGGACTTCTCCTCTTCATCAGAAGTCTAGCGGCACGCTCAAGCAGCAAAAAGCAGATCGTGAAAAGAAGCTTCCCAGCCCTGAATCGATTAAAGCTTTAGGGGAGATTTTTAATAACGATTTGACTAGCCCACTAGATATTGTTGTGACGTCAGCATGCGCACTTTTGCTTTGTACTCCGAGTCGAATCGGCGAGTTGGCTGATATTGAATATGATTGCGTGGTGTATAAAGAGGATAATCATGGCAATCGGCGCATGTTTTTGCGCTGGTATTCTGAAAAGATTCAAGAGACAACTCTCAAGCCCGTCATCAAACCTGAAATGGAATCGGTCGCCAAGCGTGCCATTGCATTACTGAAACCGATCACTGATGAAGCTCGGTCATATGCCGCATGGCTGGAAGATCATCCCGATGAGTTTCCTCCTCATGAAGGGCTGCCGGATAAGGGGCTTGATGATCCGCTTAACTACGAGGAAGCCTGCCGCGCATTTAAACTAGCCGTTCATGGGTCTCCACGGACCCTTTTCAAAAAAGGCGTTTTGGACACCTTTAAGGGGCCTCGGCGGGCGGTTAAGCTCAGTCAAGCCGCGAAAGCGATATTGGACGAGATAAGTGAGGGGTGGGGCAAAAGGAAAAAGCGAATCCCCGTGGAGGACAGATTAGGAATGGAGGCTTATGAGTTCGACGACCGGTTTGTGCTAACTCTGCGCAAACTCAATATCCTGATGCGGGAGAAATACCTGCCTAAGCATTTTCCATACACTACGGCCTATGAAGAGGGCAAGGCGCGGGTGAAGTACCGTGACGCGCTGTTCACTTGCCGCACAGGACCAACTTTGCAGGATGAAACAAAGAACTCTTTCGCAGCACTAAAAGACTTTGGAGTAGAGATCGCGCCCAGTGGGGGGCGTCTCTCGCGCCAATTAGCAGGTGCAAAGAATGACAAAAATGTCAGCATATTTGAGCGCTATGGCTATTCAGGTCTGACGGTTAATACACATGCTTTTCGTCATGAGTTAAACACTCGGATGCATCAAGCAGGCCTGTCACAGCTCCTGATCGATGCGTTCTCCGGGCGTGCCACGATGGGCTCTGTCTACAATCATCAGACTGTCGAAGAGCGCACCCAGGCAGTTGCCGCCTACCACCCCAAAACAAAGCATGGGAATTCCGCTCAACGGCTGGAAAAAGTCAAAACCAATCAGCCATTGAGTCTCAGTGATGTGAGAGATCTGTATGAGGGTGATCAGGACCGAATCATCCACCAGACCCACGTCGGAATCTGTGTACACAACTTTGCATCCGAACCCTGCCCAAAGATGGGGGCCTGTTTGAGCTGCGGGAGACTTGGGTGTGTTAAAGGTGATGACGTAAAGCTCAACAATCTAAAAGAAGAGCGTGATGACCTAAAGCGCCGATACGAGAAAGCGCTTGATGCCCAATCTCGCGACGAAGTTGGAGCTTCCGAGTGGGTGGAAAAAGTGGGTGTTAATCTCTTTAAATGTGAGGCCCTGATTAAGACCTTAGAGAACCCTGAACTCGAAAACGGCGATATCGTATGGAACGCCGACAACGGCTGGACACTGACAAAAAACGCGGCAGCGATGGTAGGGCTCATCGATGCCAAGGTCATCGAAGATAAGAATGATCAAGAGGCTTTGCCGTCCCTGGATGAGGTGTCAGCAATGCTCGATGAGATCGAGGTATAGAAATGGGGCATTTAACCGACAAGGATGAAAAACGCATTATCAGATTGATTGAGGAATGGTCTGAGCCAAAGTTGACCTGGCCACTGCTAGTGAAAGCATGCGAGGAAAAGCTAGGCATTGTTCGTGTTCGGCAGTCTCTGATGAAGTTACCCGCTGTCGATATGGCGATGAAGAATCGCAAGGCTGCATTGAAAGCTCCTACGCTGAAGCCTGGTTGGGTTAGCGATATTCACGAGGCGAACGAGCGCATCGAGAAGTTGACCAACGACAATCAAAAGCTTATGAGCGCTCTGCGGGATATGCATGCGCGATTTGTGATCTGGCAGGCTAATGCTGATATGCATGGATTAACAGAATCAATGCTTAATCAGCCGTTGTCTAATCGTCGGAATAGACGTTGATTGAGAACCAGGAGGCGTGATGGCGAGCCCACAAGAGCAGGGACTAATCTATCTTGAAAAATTTCGCGAGTGGGTCAACTCCACGTCCGATGACGAATTCCGCCAGATCGTATACGCCCCTAAAGGCATCCTGAACAGACAGCACATAAAAAAGCTAGCAGGCATTTCAGACCAGGCGATCAAAAAAAACGAGAATATTAAAGCCGAGTTGCGAGACTTGGAGAATGAGCTTCGTAAACCTGAGAGAGGCGTGCTACCTCCATTGACTGAAGCAGGAGAGGAGTCTCTCTCAAAACCAAAGCTTTATGATGCCTCTGCACATGGGAGTGGCGTGGATCATCGTCGGTTGGGAAAGCTTGAGGCCGAGAATCAGGATCTCAGGGTGCAGGTCGAAAGACTACGTCGAGAGAATGAGGAACTGAAGGCGAAGATGGTATCGAGCCAAGAGACGTTGGATGCGGTAACTGATGGCTTGATGGTGTTTCTCAAATGTCCGAGTTAACGCAAGCGTCTCAGTTGTTTCGAGTTACGCAGGTGCCTTTCCGGCGCTCGAAATCCACTGTGATCCGAGGTGTGCCCGTTCGAGAGGACCAGACTCTTGCATCCGCAACTTACAATGTGAATATCGTCACCAGTCGGGAATACTTACCTGTCGATCCCACTCCTGGCCAGATATGGCGTGTCGAGGGTTTCAGGCGTGCTTATGTCCAAGATCACGGAAAGGTCAGAACTCAAGAACATCAGTACCGGGAGCCTGATACTTTAGAGTTTTGCTTGCCGGATACTGGAGAAGCTTTCATCCAATTTATCAGCTATGACAAGGCATTTAAGGGCATAGGTGCTGGTAAGGCACGGCAGCTATGGGCCATGTTCGGTGAAGACATACACCGGATGCTGACCTCTGGCACCCCAAATGACTTTGATGCTCTCTCCGAGCTACTGTCCACACAGTCTATTCGTGCGTTGCATGCCGGTTACGAAAAGTACGCGAATCTTCGCCATACCGTCTGGATGTCAAAAGCTAGAATACCGCACGGAGTCCAAAAGCGAATTCTCAAGCACCACGGACTTGGAACTGTTGAGGCGATCAAGGCTGACCCATATAAGCTGCTGCATTTCGGTTTGGACTTCAAAGACGTAGACAGCATCTTGAACAATCGTTTTGGACACGCCTGGGAACAGGAAAAATATCCCAAAGAACGCATCCAGGCCGGGATGATCCAGGCCCTCAAGGATAAAATGCGTGACGGTAGTACGTGGGTCAAAGCGAGTCAGCTAAAGACAAGAGCTTCTGATTATCTTAAAGCTCCCTCCCACTTAGAAGAGGGTATTGAGTGGCTGAAAAGCTCACCGGATACTGCCCTCTATCACGAAGATGGACGCTTTCACGCCACCGCCACTGCCATCCAGGAGTTGGCTGTAGCGAAGCGCATAACGCACCTGATTAATTTCAGAGAGCCACTCACCGAGTTTGAGGAAGAGATTGTAAATGGTGTCATTGGCGAGCTGCCCTATGAGCTGACCAGCCAGCAAGAGCTTGCCATTTTTACGAGTCTAACCGAGGGCGTTAGTGCGATCACCGGAGGTGCCGGAACTGGCAAAACGACAGTACTTGCGACCTTCCTGAGGGCCGCTGATCGTCTCGGATACAGCATTCACGCTGTTGCCCTATCGGGTCGTGCTGCAATGCGTCTGCATGAGTCGGTCGGCTACCAAACGATGACCATTGCACGGTTCCTGCGAGAAGACCCGGTGACCGATGAAAAAGCTATGCTGGTCATCGATGAAGCTTCTATGACCGATCTTCCGACAATGTTTCGCATCATCAACCACATCTATCCTAGCTGTAAGGTGGTGTTAACGGGAGACCCTAGCCAGTTGCCACCGATTGGTATCGGAAAGATTTTGCACGACCTAGTGCTCTCTGAACACGTGCCAAATACGATGCTAAATATCGTCAAGCGCCAAGAGGGATGCACCGGAATACCTGAATATTCAAAGGCTATTAACTCTGGAGAGGTTCCGACGTCACTCAGTTCAGGCAACATCTACTTCCATGAGGTTTTAGACCCACAACTGGCTAAAGAAAAAGCTGTCGAACTCTACGTCCAGCAGCCTCGCGACTCCCGCGTAATCGCGCCAACAAACAATCTTGTAAAAGAGATCAATGAAGAGATTCAGGAAAAGATTAACGGTGACTCACCATTGCTCAACTTCAATCTGGATGCCGAAGACTTCTATCTGCGGTTGAAGCTGAATGATCAGATCTTGTTCACTGAGAATCACCCCAGTTTTGGGGTGCAGAATGGGTCTCTTGGCGAGCTAATCAGCATTGAGCAAGTGGATGATGTTATTGGAACTGTGATGCTGGATACAGGTGAAAGGGTTGATCTGCAAGGAAGCTTAATTGATGCCCTTAGCTTGGGGTACGCCATGACACTCCATAAAGCTCAGGGAAGCCAATTCCCGCGAGTCGTCGTCTTGGTGCATGACATTCACTTATTGGATCGAAGCTGGATTTACACAGCGATCACAAGAGCAGTTTCCGAGGTCCACATAGTCGGTGATCCCAGCGTTTTTGAGCGAGTGGTGAAAGCGCCACCAAAGGCGTTTCGCCGCAAGACCATGCTGACGAACCTAATAAACTATCTGCAAACTGATCAGGGTGAATGTTCATAGGTTCAGTGTTGCGAGATTTGGTAGTTGCCAATCCTGATAAATCCATCTATTTATATTGCTAACTTACTTACTTTATCACTTACTTATTACTGGAGACCGGTGCGATATGAGGAAGCCCAAGCACAGCGAAGAGGAGATCATTGCGACTGGAAAGCGGCTTCAGGACGAAGGTAAGGAAGTAACTCCAAATGCGATCAGAAACATATTAGGTAGCGGTAAAGCATCACGAATCGCCGACATTTGGAATGCCTTCCTCAATGAAAAGGAAGCTGCAAACCCAAAGGAATCATTGCTCAAGAAGACTCCCGACCCTGACAAGGATAGGTTTGCCATGGACGTATCTTGGCCTATTCAGGACGCTGCAACGAGTGTAGAAAGAGTTTTTGAAAAGTTGTTAGCCGATGTGTCGGAAAAGGCGGAACGTCGATTAGAGAATCTGTTGGACCGTGAGGAGGCACGGCATAGAAACGCAGAGGCTGAACTTCAGGGACAGCTCAGATCGACCGAGCGGATGTTCGAGCTGAAAGAAGAAGAACGATACGACCTGAGCCAGAGACTGACGGCAGCGCAACAAAAGATCAAAGACCTTGAGGCGAGCATCGAATCAATGAAGAAACAGATCGATGAACATAAAGAAATAAAGACACCCTAACTTACTTTCGACCTTACATACCTACTTACGAACTTACTTTATCTCCACTCCGCATCTCCAAGCAAGCAGCCCCTGGCGAGTTCGCACCGGCCTCCGGTGCGGACCATTACAGTCTTTTGAACACGGTTTGGGCTGGCAACAGCGCTTATAGCGGCGATCCTCTAATCGACGTTACGTGGGTATGCTATCTTCAGCACAGGGAGTGAAAAAGGAGGAGCACCATGGATACTGTGAGCAGGGAAAGGCGCGTTGAAGTAGTGTCTCGGATCATCGATGCGTGGGGGCTAGACTCATCACAGAAAGCGAAGATCTTAGACGACAAAGATAGGGTTCTCGGGGTGCTTTCGATTTATGAATCTCTACAGTGCATCTATTCAGAAAGCCTTGAGCGTGCGTTGCAGTGGCCACTTAGGCCAAATCGAGAGTTCGGCAATACTCCTCCTATTGATGCGATTGTGGATGGCGACATCGAGAAAGTGAAAAAGTACCTGCGCTATCATTGTTACAACGGTTAGTTTGACTCATGGACGACAAACCAAATAACGAAATTCGTGAATATCTCAACCGGAAACCGCAGGGTGAGCCGCTGACTATCGAAGAGATTCACGAGCTGAAGAAAATCGAGGCTGAGCGAGTCAACAGTATCTTGGCGAGGGGTGTGAGACCAGAAGAGAAGTCTACGGTCTGGGAGCAGCTCTGGTCAGAAGGGAGCTGGTTACCCCCTCATCGTCGCCGACCGCTTGTCTATGTGACCGGGCTCACTGCTCTCAATATTCCCAACGAAGTTGGCGAGGCTCCAGGCTGGCACAGTCATCAGCTGGCTAATCGTCAGCGCTGGACGTGGTCAGATATTCAGATCGAATCTACAGCCCGTTTGTTGGGGCGTGAAGGGGTATATGATGCCACCGATATATTGCGGCGCTATGCTCCTGAAACGCCAGAAGGAACGCTTGCGGCAAACTGGAGTAGAGCGGTTTTTGACCTGCTACACCACTTCTCCAAAATCGGAGAGCCTGTCCCAAATGTTCAGTACAAAGACATTGATCACGCTATCAATTCGGAACAGGTAAAAAAATGGATTGCATCTGTAGATCTGTCTGACGAGCTAAAAAGATCGATGTATCGCTGGTTTAGAGAAGAAGAGTTTTAATGCTATGCCCTGAAGGAGCGCCTAGTTTTGTCAGATTTCGTTTTCGAGTTTTTTGATATGAGAGAGGTCCTGACCATCACCGCAGTGTTTTTGATCATCAAAATCGTGATGGATATACGGAACCGACAGGAAGCACGTCGTGAAATCAACATGTCAGCTCTTTGCTCTCGATTTGAGCCAGGCCTCTTTCAACGTGTTTAGCAGCCAGCCAATTACTGTGCCCGCTAACAGAATGAGTGCTTTTTCCATGCCTAAGCCCATTGGTTATGCCTTTGCGTTCCTCTCGAATTGAATAGCTAAAACTAATTGCTTATACGCAAGAAGAATCGATTTTACGGATAGTCCCAAACCTGTAGAAGCAGAAGTGTAGGTCACGGGGTCAAGGGGTTGGTGCGGCCCGCAGCGCAGCGAGGACTCGGCCCCTTGACCCCGATGCCTCAAGTATCCTTTACGTAGGGGGTGTAGTCTTCGGCTACACCCCCATACCTAGCGTCTTTTTTCTTCTTTCGGAATAGAGCTTAGTCTGGTGGAGCGCTTGGCTTGCCGAGCCGAGAGAAATCAATTTCTATCTGTCTCTTATAGGCCCACCGCTCCCTGACCGTGCTGGCCTGCTGCCTCCACCGGACGGTTCGATCTGTCCGCTGCATAAACAAAAGCGAACATTCGAGAGCTACCCAATTTCTCCCATTTCTTTCCTCTGCGCCTATCTGAAATCCACACCTTCGAGTACCCAGAAACTTGCGATCGACCCGGTTGCGACCGGTAGCTTGGTTTGTAAAACGTCTGCCGATGAAGTGGGGGTGTAGTGACAAAAAACCAAGAACACCGAATTTTCTGCGGTTTCATTTACAAGGCGCTGCACACCTTACACATTATGAGTGACCCGCCGAGGCATTCCATACCAAAAAGCCAAAACCCGAGGCACATGAAAGCCATATGACAATAACGGCTGCGGCCGCAGCGAGACTAACTGGTTTGGCTATGACTTCAGAGGCTTTCGAACGACTCGCTTCTATCACATTCTTTGGCGTCAGCTTGATGACGAGCATGATTCCCAGTGGAAGGAGGATGATGTCATCAAGGTAGCCGATGATCGGTATAAAGTCGGGGATGAGATCAATAGGACTCATGGCGTAGGCGGCGATAGCCAGTGCAAGCAGGCGCACGAATAGGGGAGTATTTGGGTCTCGTGCCACAAAATATACGATTAACGCATCATTTGTGACACGCGAGGCAGCAGCTTTCAGTTTTTCGATCAACTTCTGGGGCCTCGCGGGAATAATCTAGCTACAAATATAAGTTCAATTTGCGTGTCTGCTTGATCAGTAAATCCATCTGAATAAGCAACTTAACTGAAGCTTTGTCCGATTGCTCACTGTACACGGTGAGTACCTTCATCGGTCTCTTCATTAAGTACCAGCATTTCCAATCACAATTCGAAAGGAGGTTCCTTCATTGTTTGACCGGATGAGTTCCAGAGTCCACCCGAGACGTTCTGCCACCAATCGAACGATCAATAATCCAAACGTTGAATTCTTGAAGTTGCCTTTTTGATTATCACCCAAAGAACGTATGTCAGGTTTGAATAATTGTTCCCTATTTTCGAGGGGCAATCCCGAGCCAAAATCGCGCACGACGATTTCTCCTTTCCTAATGGTTATTTCAACGCCCGAGCGTGTGTGGCGAAGCGCATTCTGAATCAGGTTACGTAAGAGCAGCCGGACTAATGACGGATCAGCAAAGATGGCCTCGCTGTCTTCGTCCTCAAGCTTGACACGGCCTCGATAAGCGGGAGTGCTTTGCTCCAGATCAACGATCAGCTCTCTTGCAAGCCGGTACAATGAGAATAGTTGATTCGATTCTTCTCGATCTTCACTGCGAGCAAGTGCAAGAAGAACTTCCATGTCATCCTTCATTGCGTGGGTTGTGGTGCGGATTCGGTCGATCGTCTTCTGATTGGCTCCGGAAAGATCCCCTCTTTGTTCGAGAACTTCGACAGCACCGGAAATGACCGCCAAGGGCGTACGAAGCTCATGGCTGGCGAGTTTCACGAAGGAGCGCTCCCTCTCAATGTGGCTCTCAAGTTCAGAGAGAAACAGATTAAATGACTCCGCAATGTGGGCAAACTCCGAGTCGTCGTAGTCGCTGTGACATCGCTGCATGTTCTTGGAGGGCTCGATACTCTGAATTTCATGAGTAAGCCGTTTCAAGGGCCGAACGATGTAATTTGCCGAGGCTCTGGAAATGAAAAACGCTGCGAGAAACATAACGCTAGTGATGCCAAGCAGAATCCATTGAATAAGCCCCTGCCTGCTTTCTAGGATTGTAGTGTCCTGTGCCAGGTAGAGCTGGCCGGCGGGCTTCTCTACTTTTCTAGCAATGACTTGTTTGGTAACACCGTTCTCCTCGAACTCATCGGCGTAGGGCAAAGAAAGCCCCTGGAAGTAGTAAGGAAGTCCGGATTCTGATTCGCCAGCTGGCAGAAATAACACTTCCAGCCTGGGTGTTTCCAACGGACGAAAGGTTCCTGCCGCGAGCTGCTCTTCGAAAAACGCCGCATCCGCTCGCAATTCCAAGTTCAGTATGGTGTCATCCGCATCGTCTATGAAGAAATCGACGGCAAACATGGCAATCGCGGTCGTCGCCGAAATGAGGATAAAAATCGTCCTAGCAAGACGGCTGGCCACTGACTTCTTGGATGAACTGCTTTCATTCGGCATTGGGTGGTTCCAGCCTGTATCCCCGACCGTGAACGGTCTTCACCATCCCGTGCCCCAGTTTGTCTTTGAGAGATTTTCGGAGAGTGTAAATATGCGTTCTCAAACTTTTACCTTCAAAATCATCATCCGTCCCCCAAAGGGCATCGCATAAAGACTGATGGCTTAAAAAGTTTGGATACTCCCGGATGAGCAGCTCAAACAGTCTCGCAGGAGTTCCTGAAAGCTCTGCTTTCAATCCATGGAATTCGGCTTCCAGTGTCCCGGGGTTGAACAAAATATCGCCCGCTTTCAACACTGGCTTAAGGGGAGCATGTCTTCGGTGAAGCGCCTCTATTCTTAATTTTAGTTCTCTCAGTTCAAAGGGTTTAACCAGATAGTCGTCTGCTCCGGCATCAAAACCTTTTTCTTTATCATTAATGTCACTAAGGGCAGTCATCATTATGATAGGGGTGGGACAGTGAAGATCCTTTCGGATTTTTCTGGCAATCTCGAATCCATTGACGCCGGGGAGCATCAGATCAAGTATGACGATGTCATACGTTTGGGTTGCCAACAGGTGTAAAGCTGTTAAACCGTCGGCTGCATAATCTAACGAGAAACGATCCTCCCCCAGATATTCAAAGATATTCTCCGCCAGGTCGACTTGATCTTCCACGATCAATAATTTCAACATATCGTAGTTAACCACTTTTCGAATTTAGTTCGGGACTAACGATGCCATTCTGGCTCTTGGTTGGCTGAAGATCGATAGAGAATAGCTGATACCTTTTGTTCTCCCCTAACTTCTGAGCGTCGGCGGATTGCCGATTGAGAAATTCATTCACTTCATAATTTGGTATCGCTGCAAAGACCCTGTCGTAACCATCAGTTTCCAGCAGGCTGTTGAACTCTGTTGAGGTAACTTCCACTGCGTCGCCCAACGAATAAAAGCGTGCCGAAAACGGCATCTCACCGATGTAAAAAATTGGACTGTCTCCCTGTCGCTGGATGCTCTCATAACGGCTGATCAATTGCTTCTCGGTTTTTAATGGCTTTACGCCACTAACACCGATGAAAACAAAAAGGGTGATGAGAACGGGCGCAAGCCAAACAGCCCCCGACCTGATCCTGGACCAAGGACGTAGATCGAGCTGCGACACCCATCCAGCAATCAGAATTGCCGAAAAGGGAAGAGAAGGCAGGACGTACGTCCAAAGCGTGTTGCCTGCCAGGGTGAAAAATAGCATTGGCGTTATCGCACAAAACACCAGATACAGTGTTGAGGCATCACGAACAGCATCAGTGAAGATACCCTTTGTTGTGCCTCTCGCTGCCGCAAATCCAAAGCCAACCAAGCAAATGATCCCCCACGGAAATGAAGCCCAAAGCCAGAATATCCATATCATGCCTTTAGGCCGGTTGTGGGCACTACCGTATAAATCGCCGGCCCATCCTGGATCCAGAAACCGGCTAAAGTGCTCGCCAATAATGAAGTAGTTGAGGAACCCCGGCGTTTTCAGTTCAGCGAGCACGTACCATGGCAACGCAATCAAAAGTGTAAGAAGTGAACCAAGGAGCCATGGTAGTTTTTTCAACGGCTGTAACCGCTGCCTGAAAATAGCAGCCCAGAGCACCAGGGGGGTAACCGTCAATACAACAGCCAGCGGTCCCTTTGACAACAAACCGATAGCCAGGCCCACGAAGAACCACCAGCGCCAGTACTCAGAGCGCCCTGAAAGCACAAACCACACGCTCACCAGTGACAGGGTCGTTCCCAAAACCAGGAATGTATCAGTCATTACTGCGCCGGCACTTATATAGGTAAGTGCCATGGTAGAAAGCACCAGAGTAGACCATCGCGCGACCACAGCACCCCGCGCATGTTTTGCAAGGCACCACGTCAGCCAGATGATTCCAATCGTGGCGAACCATGCCGGTAACCGGAGGGAAAATTCAGACAGTCCAAATAGCTTTAGAGAAGCAGCCTGAGCCCAGAATGACAGGGGTGGCTTTCCCCAGAATGGAATTCCGGGTTCGAACCAGGGAGTTATCCAGTCCCCGGTTTCAGCCATTAAACGAGCAATCTCCGCATATCGGGGCTCTGTCGTATCCACAAAGGGAAACAGTGCCATCCCGATAAAGCGACTCAACAATATGGCGGCCAGTACCCAGAACCAGGGCTCAAATCGCTTTAGCATTCTTGAAGCCTCTAAAGTTACTGATTTGGTCTCGGCTCGAAGCCTCCCGGTTCTCGACCACTTCTTCGGTCAGATACAGTGGTCGCTGTTTCGATTCGATGTAGGTTTTGCCCACATACTCACCGACGATGCCAACGCTCACCAGCTGTATGCCGCCCAGAAAACTGATGAGGGCGATTAAAGATGGATAACCGTCAGTCGGATCTCCGAGCATTATCGCCTTCGCTACGATCCATAAACCGAACAATCCACCGACAGACGCGGCCAGCAAGCCAACAAGCGTTGCCCATCTGAGCGGTGACACTGAAAAGGAGGTCAACCCTTCAAGAGCCAAGCCAACCAGGCCCGGATAATCCCACTTGCTTTCTCCAGCCGCTCTCAATGCCCGGTCGTATTCGATGATCGTCGTTGGCATACCGACCCAGGCGAAGAGCCCCTTCATGTAGCGGTTTCGCTCCCCTAACCTTAGAAGAGCATCGACCGCCCGCCTGCTCATCAATCGGAAATCACCCGTATCGACTGGTATTTCAGTACGACTGGTCCTATTAAGCAAACGATAGAAAAGGTGTGCACTCCAACGCTTGAAAAAACTCTCCCCTACGCGCGATCGACGTTGCATCAGGACGACATCAAAGCCTGACTTCCAGCTCCTGACCATCTCGGGGATATACTCAGGTGGGTCCTGAAGGTCTGCATCCAGAACGATCACCGCCTCCCCCCGGGCATGCTCCAGGCCAGCCGTCAAGGCGGCTTCTTTGCCAAAATTGCGGCTTAACTTAACCAGGCGGATGCTCGACCTCTTTTCAATAACCGTTTTCACAAATTCGGCACTGCCATCTTCGCTGCCATCATCCACAACCACAATTTCCGAACGTATATCCAGGCTCGCAAGGATTGGCAATACATGCTCAAAGAATATGGGGAGCATCGACCGTTCATTGAAAACCGGAACTACCAGAGAAAGTAGGTCTGACTCATTCGGTACGTGCGAAGTCTTAAGAGGTTTGTTCATGGAACACCAGCCTTTGGTAGACAACATAGTTAAATGCAGCGACAGCTACAGTGGTTAGGAGCTGTGCAGGAACAACTGGGAATTCAAGTAGTTGATGCAAAATGAAAAAAATTAGAACGTTCAGGAGAGATGCGAGTGAACAGGAGAAAATGTATCGCCAGACCGCTTGGATGTGTGGTCGCGCATTTGGAAAAGCGAGGGCCCGCTGCAATCCGTAATTGGTAACAGCACCAACGACACTTCCAGAAAAGGTGGCCCCTACTGGTTCCATTCCAAGGAAAATCAAGCCGGACATGGCCGCCCAATGGAATAGCGTTGCCATTCCTCCAGCAGCAATAAATCCACTTATTCGTTTAAAGGAAACCTTGTTCATTCTGGCCGTCGCACCTATGCAACTGAGGCTTTTGGAGATTTCCGCATAGGGTATTGGGTGGGCAGTCAAAACTTGTTGAAGGTTTTGTCAAGAAAATGTCAAAGGCCACTCCTGGGACTCGTAAAGACGCAAGTGGAGACAGATACATCGCTGGGGCAATAGGGAAATGTCAGCGTTCTACAAGCCAGTCCAACACACACGGCATCTCGGCTACTCAGACCTGAGTCTGGATGGTGCTACATGAATCTGGGGGGCAATTCATCGATTCTAGGAAATAATCTTTGGTTGGAATTGGACTGAGGAATTGCGGAACGGTGACTGTAGAGTTATTCGAGATAAGGTGACCAGTCGCATGCGAGGAGACGCACTATATTCTGAGCTAGGGGGGAGGGCGGCTTTGATTTTCGAGTGATTCCTTGCCAAATGACTGGGGTTCTGCGCTCCGCCTGAATGTTCGCTTTGCGACCAGGCCGATCTCCCCAATCTCCTAAACAGAAGCGGACATTCAAAAATGATCGAATTGACCATAGAGCGGACCCCAAAACAGTGCTTTCGCGCAACCGGAAAAATGCTCGCGGTGACCATGATCTGTAAAGAATTTGTAAAACGAGGTTTTTGTTTTAAATCAGCAGGTTGGCGAAGCCTTTGAAAATGAGATAGTGGTCGCTCCTCTCATTTTCCCTCGAAATGTAGATCAGAAAGAGTCCGGAACTCATTGACCTTAAGGGATTTTCTGACAAGCTTTGAGGATGTTTTAAGTTGAGATGTGGGTCATTGGGGAGATGGTCGTGGGTACCACTATCCAAATGTTATATGTTTAGGAGGTACACGTGAATAGGGAGATCCTGAATGTTGCAGTTGAAGAAGGAGTAGACAGAGAGGCTGTAGATCAACTGAGGTCAGGAATTTCCTTGTTCGGTGATGAAGCGGAAATTCACGAGATCCCAAAGAGCGGTCCCCAGGCCTCGATGCTCTTGTATGGGTTTACGTCGATCGCGCTTGTGTTCGGTGTAGCTTTTGTAAAAAAACTTGGTGATAAAGCGGCGGAAGACTGTTACCGATACCTTAAACGTGCACTGCTGGGCGTGTATGAAAAGTATTTTGGGGAAAATCCCAAACATCGCGTCCAGGTGATCTCAACATCCGAAAATAAATCACCTGATACCAAGTACTCCCTAGTATTGGCCCTTTACTGTGTTGGGCAGAGCAATGAGAGGGTTAAGTTCTTGTATGAAACTGGCTGGGATAAAGGTCAGTTTGATGAGGCTACCCAAGTTTATATAGAAGCCATGGTTGAATTCGTGAATGACGGTGTCGGTTCCAGTTCCGTTTCCAAGCTATTTTCTTCTAAAAGCAGTCGAATGCAGCCGTATTTAGTGGCGTGGGACTCAGAAGAAAAGACCTTGGTTTCTGTAAACCCGATTCCTAGCGATGCCAATATATAACAATACGCGTCACGCGGATGTCCTTTATGCCGCTTCGCGTTATGAAGGATGGCCGGAAGGTCTGGAAATGAGAAATTATGACTTGGGATAGTTTTCTTTCGCTCATTACAAATTACATTCTACCCTTCATGGGATTGCCGCTTCTCGGCGTGGTGGTTGGGGCTTGGTTAACAAACTCATTTTTCCCATTTCGATTAAAACGTAGAGAATGGCGCTGGGAAAAGGAACTGTGGGCGAAAGAGCTATTCTTTGAAACCGTCTCTCGCGTACGTTTTATTGCTGACCATTATTTGAAAGGTGAGTATGAGGAAAAATTTTCGATGTCTGGACTTGGCCTTCACGAAGCTGACGAAGAGATCATGCGGTTAATTAAAGAGCTTCATTCCGTTGGCCATAAATTGAAGCTCTATTTGAGTAGATCAGACTCCAAACTTTTTGAGGAATATCTGAGAGATAGCCAAACAGAGTATGATGCTGCTAAGGAAAGCTGGGGAATGTGGTATCAAGATGATGAGATCTCTCCAATGCAACACACGGAAAATACAATCGCCGGGCAGGGGCAAGTGGCTGCAAAAGTTTTGGAGAGGTTCAAACTATCCTCATAACCAGTTCAGGCAAAGCGACGCTGGGCTTCCCCCACTTCAGTGGGCGCGCATGCTGAAAGCGTAGACCAACACCCAACCGACGCGACATCTCCCGCTAATGACAACAAAAGAATTAGCAGGGCGATACGGTAGGCCTAACCCCAACACGGTTGACATTGGTGTTAGTGATAGCTCTGATAAGGAACAGATCACCTACTCCGCGGGCCCACTCGGTCATCAACAATGCTCCATTATCAGGCTCAACAGTTGACTGCCGGACTAAGCACGATGCACATAGGAGAAGATTCAGCATGGGAACAAGCGCCGAACACCTGTCAATAATCAAAAGCGTAACAAGATTTGGATGGACGCTCACCTTGGTCGCGGTATGCTTTTCACTACCCGTACAAGACGCCCGTTCTGAAGAGACAGCTGTTAGGGGCGTGAAGGCCAGTGAGAGAGCGGAAGATGCCCTCACACCGGCTGAGCAATTTGATCTCGGGGTAAGCTATGACAAAGGCAGGGGCGTCCCCAAAGATGAAAAAAAAGCAGCATATTGGTATACAAAATCAGCCGAACAAGGCTATTTGGATGCCCAGTACAACCTCGCAGGCATGTATTTCTTAGGGAGAGGCATTGCTCAAGATCAGGCACAGGCTGGTTTTTGGTATCGAAAAGCCGCCGAACAGGGTGATAGCGAGGCCCAATATAATTTGGCGGTAATGTATGAGAATGGCACAGGTCTCCCACAAAACTATAAAGAAGCAGTCCGATGGTATGAAAAATCGGCCAACCAAGGCTTTGTGAACGCCCAGTACAACCTTGCAGAACTCTATTATTCGGGCACAGGGGTAAAGCAAGATTACAAGGAAGCTGCACGCTGGTACGAAAAAGCGGCGGAACAAGGCGATCTTTCGTCACAGTTCAATCTCGCACTCCTTTATTATGATGGCTTAGGAGTCGATCAGGACTATTCTCAAGCTATCTACTGGTTAGAAAAAGCGGCAGTAAATGGAGATCATCAAGCCCAATATAATTTGGCACAACTGTATGACGGCGAGAATAACAAAAGCGGTGAAATCGATCATCTGAAGAGTGCCTATTGGTACAAGCAAGCCGCAGAGGGTGGAGTTGCTCAAGCGCAACACAACCTCGGCATCTATTTTGTGAACGGTGAAGGCGTAAACCAAGATTACAAACAAGCAGTGTATTGGTTCAAGAAAGCCGCCGAGCAAGGTTATGCTGAGGCACAGACAAACCTTGGCGCAATGTACGCGAGTGGTTGGGGCGTCCCAAAGGATATTGATCAAGCAAAATATTGGTTTGGAAAAGCAGCAGCGCAAGGTGAGGCGGTAGCTAAACGCAACCTGAAAGCCATTCAGGGTAACGAGAGTCACAGAACCGCAACGACGTCGCAAATTTGTAAAGCCGGAATTGCTACAGTTATGGGAAAAGCGCCGAACATTATCAGCATAACCGGTTCAAGAAATAACATAGTCTTTCTGTATTATATTCGCGGCTCTGATGGCACCCGCTGGGAATTCAAATGCAAGGTGAACAGTGATGAGATTATTTGGGCAACCGCAAATGGGCCTTGGAGAACGCGATCAGGCGATTCTGATGTTGAATTTTCAATGACCGGGGATCGCTTAACCATCACTGAAAAGTTCTCGGATGGTTCAGGAAGATCGCGAAACTTCAACGTGAGCCAGCTTTAACAAATAACACCCGATTTCATGATGAGGCTGGCTTGATCGTCCTGTTGGTTTGAAACAAAACGGTTTTGCATGGACACGAAAGTTCTTTTGGGATACGCGGAACGCGCTGTTTGTCAGCAATTACACCAACGTCGTAAATCTTAAAGGAAACCTCGTAGCCGCTACGCTGACGGGTTTCACCCCTTTTCTGCGTACACTCCTAAAACGAGGCGGAATTTCTGGTAGCGAGAGCGTTGGCCTATCGACCTGAATGTTCGCTTTGCGACCAGGTTGGCCAGCAGGGAACAATTTTCTGAACCATACTTAAAGGCCCTTACCCTCCGAAGAGGGCCACGCCATGACATTTGCCATCAGCAAGGCTCCCTGGAACAAGGGAAAGCTCGTTGGCCAGAAGTTACCGCTCAAACTCGAACAAATATGGGCGATCCGCATTCGGTTGGAGATTGCAAAGAACATCCGCGAGCTGGCGATTGATTGCAAACTCCGGTCCTGCGATATGGCGAAGCTCTTGGTTCGAGATGTTTCCATAAACGGTGAGGTTCTGGATCGGGCGCAAGTCATCCAGCAGAAAACAAGTCAGCCTGTTCAGTTTGAGATAACCAAAAAGACGCGCGAATCGGTCGAGGCATGGATTGAGTCTCGCCAACTTTCGGGTATGGATTATCTGTGGCCGAGCCGGATTAGAAAGTTTGACCGACCTTCGCTGGTGCTCGGATGGTTTTGAGATTCGCTGCTGGAACAAGGAGGTCGTTCGGGTGGCCTTCAGCCTGGACTGCTGTGATCGCGAGCTGATGCGCTATGTAGCGACCACTGTTGGCATCACCGCTGAGATGGTTCAGGACCTTCTTCTGGAAAGTCTGGAATATCGCTTCGGCCAGTCAGAGAGAGTGCCGCAGCCGCTGGAATGGCTGACAGATTATGGCAGCTGTTACATTGCCAATGAAACGCGGGCCTTCGCGTCCTCTCTGGGCTTTGTGGTGTGTACCACACCCGTGAGAAGCCCTCAGAGTAACGGCATGGCGGAGGCCTTCGTGAAGATGTTCAAGCAGGACTATGTGTACCTGTACGATATTCCTGATGCCGCATGCCGTCACGGTGATGGCCTGGTTGCCGGAATGGATGAGGACTATAACCGCAGCCACCCGCACAAGAGGCTGAAAATGAAATCGCCCTGGGAGTACCGGGCTGAACTGGCATCAAATTGATTAGGTGGTGTCCGGTTTAGCGGGGGCAACTACAGCCATCAAGACAAGTGTCTTATCTTCTATGTTTTGGCTTTGTCACAAAATGTAATTGTGCGATGTAGAAGGGGCTCCGGTTGTTGTGGCTGTTCGTTTTTGATAGAAGTGACTCAATTCGTATCCCTGTAGGAGGCTCATGATGAGCTTGGCAAGGAAGTCGCTAGTTTCATGTTTTTTATTGATCATACTTACTGGGTGTTCAAAGAGCCTTGAAGGTGAGGATCTTAAGAAAGCGACCGTTCTGTATGATACAAATGTGATGTGCTCGATTCTAGTAAAGTATCGGGTTGGACAGGTTTCTCTCTTGGCGCTGAATGGCGATAAGCACGACCAGTTGGCTGAGAAATTGAGGTCGATTGGTGCGGACCATAGGAAGTAAGCGCCAATAAATCCGCACCTGTGGCTGGCAACTGAATTTCGCCACACTGATTCCTGCTTTCAAATGAAGGAGGAATCCGATGACCACCCCTGATTTACATCAGTTCTGGCAACAGACGCTATCGGACTGGCAGGCCTCGGGCCTGTCCGGTGCCGCCTACTGCAAACAAGAGTCCCTTGTTTACCACCGGTTTGTCTACTGGCGGCAGAAGCTGACTGGCCGCGAGGAGCCCAGCAAGCCGGTTCAAACTCGATCCGGATTCGCCCGCGTGGCACCGGTTGCGAATGCCGGAGCCGGTCTGACCGTGTCACTGCCCGGCGGCGTATCAATCACCGGCCTGCACGCTGGCAACATTGAGTTGCTGGGCGCGGTGCTGAGGCAGATGTGATGCGTCACCGCTATCTGCGTCCCTCCTGGGATCTGCCGGAGATCTATCTGTACCGAAAGCCGATCGACTTCCGCAAGCAGGCCAACGGCCTAGCCCTGCTGGTGGAACAGGAACTGGGGCACAGCCCGTTCTCTGGAGCGCTTTATGCCTTCACCAACCGGCAGCGGAACAAGATCAAATGCCTGATGTGGGAAGACAACGGCTTTGTGCTCTATTACAAAGCTCTGGCTGAAGAAAAGTTCAAATGGCCAGGACCCGCGGATGACTTGATGTCGCTGACCGGTGAGCAGATCAACTGGCTGCTGGACGGCTACGACATCACGCTGTTGAGAGGCCATAAAACCCTGCATTATGAGAGCGTTGGATAGTGCTTTTAGTAGCACTTTTTTGGTGTGCCAGGACGTTGTTTTTGCTATAATTTCGCCATGAAATCAACGCCTGATAACGCCTCTTCAACTCCCGATTTCAGCGGTCTCTCCACCGCTGAAATGATGTCTGTTATCAGCAATCTGCAAGCACAGCTGGCCGCTAAAGAAGACGCCCTCCAGAACCAACAAGTTCAACTGAAACAGCACGACGAGACCCTCCAGCGTCGCGACAACTATATCGCCATCCTCGAAGAACTGCTGCGTCACAAGAAGATCCAGCAGTTCGCGGCCAGCAGTGAAAAGCAGCCCAACCAGATCCTGCTGTTCGATGAAGCGGAGCTGGAAATCGAGATTGATGAACTGCGCGAGGAGCTGCCCGAGGATGTCGAAGAGGCCGACGCTCCTCGTCGTTCCCGCAAGCGTCGTCAGCGTGGCTTCTCTGATACGCTACTGCGCGAGCGCATTGAACTGACCCTCAGCGACGAAGAGAAAGCCGGTGCCACCAAGACCTTCTTCACCAAGGTGAAAGAAGAGCTTGAATATATCCCGGCCCAACTGAAAGTGCTGGAGTACTGGCAGGAAAAGGCGGTGTTCGAGCAGGACGGCGAAGAACGGATTGTTGCGGCTGCTCGGCCAGCACACCCGCTGGGTAAGTGCATCGCCACCCCATCACTGCTGGCCTGCCTCATTACCTCCAAGTATGCCGACGGCCTGCCGTTGTACCGGCAGGAACAGATGTTCCAGCGCCTGGGGCATGAAGTGAGTCGCACCAGCATGGCTCACTGGATCATCCGGTTGAATGACGTCTTCCAACCGCTGATCAACCTGATGCGGGAAACCCAGAACGGCAGTGATTACCTGCAAGCCGATGAAACCCGGATCCAGGTGCTCAAGGAAGACGGCAAATCGGTCCACTCCGACAAATGGATGTGGGTCACCCGGGGTGGCCCACCGGGACAACCCTCGGTTCTGTTCGAGTACGACCCATCGCGAGGTGGCAAAGTGCCGGTGCGCCTGCTGGATGACTTCCAGGGCATTCTGCAAGCCGATGGCTATTCCGGCTACGGTCAGGTCTGTGCCGCGAACAAGCTGACGCGGATTGGATGCTGGGACCACGCGAGACGTAAGTTCGTGGAAGCGTCCCGGGCTGCGCCGGCCAAAGGCAAAAAGGGCCAGCCCTCAAAAGCGGATGTGGCCCTGAGCCACATCCGCAAACTGTACGCCATTGAAAAGGCCGCCCGAGATCTGAGCGATGAAGAGCGCTATCAGTTACGTCAGGAAAAGAGTCTGCCATTGCTCAACACCTTCAAAGCCTGGCTGGAGAAAAATGCCGCCAAGGTGATGAAAGGCCTGCTCACCCGTAAGGCCATGGATTACACCCTGAACCAGTGGGACTATCTGGTTGGTTACTGCGAACGCGGTGACCTGAACATCAGCAATGCCGGTGCCGAGAACGCTATTCGCCCGTTTGCCCTCGGCAGAAAGGCCTGGCTCTTCGCCGATACCTCACAAGGGGCGAAAGCCAGCGCCACCTGCTATTCGCTCATCGAAACCGCCAAGGCCAATGGCCTGGAGCCTTCCGCTTATATCCACCATGTGCTGGAACGAATTGCTAAGGCCGACACGCTGGAGAAGCTTGAAGCCTTGCTGCCCTGGAATGCCGAGTTGTTGGCTTTGAAAAAAGTGGCTCAATACGATTAGGGCAAGTGGGTCGATTTAACGGCGCTTACCATAGGAATGACGATTTTAGGCAAAGGCTGGACGAAGCCCTTGAGGATGACCTAGAGCGAATTTTTGCACAATTTGAAAAACATGAGCACGAACGGATAGTAACTGGGATTTTTGAAGACTCTCAGGATGGCTATTTAAAAAAACATGGCTATTCTTATCCAGACTGTGATATGACCATTGCGATGAGCGAAGCACTGATTGAGCGTTATAGCTTTTGGTGAGATGAGCCTTTAAAGGGTTAGCCTTTAAAGGGTTAGCAATGATGGAGAAGTCAACATTGTTCATCGTCAATGGAAAAAAGCCAGGGGAGCCATACAACGAAGTGCTAAGCTTCTGGCTTCCGCCTGATTCCCCGTATGGGAATCTACAGCTTAAGTACATGAAGATCATTCTTCGTTTAGACGAGGCTAATAGAAAGATTGCCGATAGTTTGCATTTTTGGGGAGCTTGCCAAGGTGGTGGCATGCTACCTATCGGAGCCTTCGAACGCCACATTTTCTCTAATGAAGAGGCTATATATATGCTCCGAAGGGCAGCGGATGAACTGGTTTCTTTGGTATGGCTGCTGTCAAAATACGAGGCTGATAATCAGTATCCCCGCAGCATCAAAATAGATTGTCTTGGTGCGGTGGTTTCTCAAGATGAGAGTAGCCGTCATGAAGCGTATGCTGAGCATGTTGAGCTGATGAAAATCTTGAATGACATTGCCAATGCTTTTAAACATTCATTCGTAAATTCGGACCAAACGATTATCGGAGCGCGCGAGCCTAGAATTCATGCGCTTGCCTTGGCATTTAATAAATTAGGCTCTGCGCCAAAGTTCTATGATGTCTCGATTTCAGAGCTGACTGGTAAGTTCAATGCGTTTTACGAAAGCTGTGTGTCATGGCTTTCTGCTTACTCCGCGAGAAATCGTTAACAAAGAATTGCAGCGGACAAGGCGCTGAATGCGGCGTTACCGTACAACCCCAATGTCCGCTTTGCGACCGTAGGGGGCTCCAAACTATCAAACAAGAGCGAAAATTCGCGCGCCCAAAATTCACTAGAGGGCTTGGCACCATAGTAATTCCTAACGAGGCACCAACGTACGGAAGACTCTTATTAACGGTGCAACTGAAAAAGGGATGTTTACACAACATTCCTGAGAGATGGCACACTGTGCCAACCGGGATTCCATGACTAGACGCAGAGGATTGGCAGGCTTCGTTTTTCTTGGCTCGGTTAAACGATCAATCTGATAGGTTTGAGGCATGATAGATGTTGACAGGATCAAATCAGATTATATAGAGCAAATCCGTCCTCTACTGGCGGATTGTATTTACTACTACGGGCTATCGACTAGTTTGCCGCAGATATTGACTTTGTTGTCTACACGATTAGTTTGGGTTAGTCCCAGCCACGAGACTATTGGCCTCATTATAGAGAAAGCTCAGCCAGAGATAGTGCGACAGTTCTTTGAGGCCGCTGAAATGCACTATGGAGAAGGCGGGGTCACATGTGACGAAGAGCTTCCCTCCATGGGTGTCCTAATTAGCCGAATCAGCTATCGAATCGGAGAAATACGTGTTGCCAACCCGGATGAGCTTAGCGAGTTCTGGCTACTTTGTTTTATGTTCAGAGATGTGTGCTCAGCATATAAATCGACAGGGGCAACAGAAACCTCTATTCGGGTCCTCTTAAAGTGGGATTTGGACGGCAAGCTGGCTTCTATGCTCAAGGTAGAGAGCCCAGAGAAAATTGGAGAAAATCTGCCTGCATATACTCCGCCAAACCAGCGAAAAGGAATGCAGGCCTGGCCGCGAGATGAATGGCGTTCTAAGTCCCTGTGGGACGAGTGGTTTGATGAGAAAGGGACATTTTCTGAAGTTCAATTGTGAAACTAGATAGCTCAGATTCAACGATTAGCTGGTGCAGCCCGCCGCGAAGTGAGGGCGAGGCCCCTCGACGCCGTTTAAGACGACATCCTGTCGAGGGGGTACAGTACAACTTCAACTCCTGCCAACCGACGAGGGACGGGATTCGGGACATAGCCCCCAGATTGAGTTCCCTCGTTACTGCGTAATGCCGCTTTTGGTTCCACTGATACCGAGTTCAGAATGGGCTAAAAAAGTTAAGTTTTGGTCCCTATAATTCGATTAATCTGCGTAAAGTTAACTAAAGTTACCAAAAAGCGTGTTTTTTTCAGGTAATAATCATTGGCTTCGGCGGCAGTAAGCCTGCCTTGCGTGGCCTTCAACCCACCCACCCTGCAAAGTTAACGAAGTTTTTATGGGGTAGATAAGCCAATTGAGCCATTTTGGCATATTCCTTTTATCAAACAGTAGCTTGAAAAATGAAAGCACGTCAGGCGACTGATCGAGGACTTCGGGGTGAGCGATCCGGGATCGTCAAAATCAGGGATGATTTTGTCGAGCGTACAGGGACGTATTTACAGCGTATCCCGGATCGCTCACCCCGAAGGCCGATACCACGGACGTCGGTACCTGAGAACAATAACCGGGTAAGGTATCTAAAGCGTTCCGCGATAGCAATTGACAGCCTCCGGTGTGCCGGTATCTGCGGACGGCATAAAGGATGATTTTTAACCCGCTTTCAAGATAGAATAGCGGCCCAATTTTTCAGGGGTTCCGGCTTGCAAAGAGGCATCGCCGGGCCAGCCATACAGACAGGGGCAGCACATCCATGTTTACTCGTGATATGAAAATCGCCGGTTTCGATGACGAACTTTGGAACGCTATGCAGGCGGAAGAAAAGCGCCAGGAAGCACACATCGAACTGATCGCGTCTGAAAACTACACCAGCCCGCGGGTGATGGAAGCCCAAGGTAGTGTGCTGACCAACAAGTACGCTGAAGGTTACCCCGGCAAGCGTTACTACGGTGGCTGCGAGTTTGTGGACATCGCTGAGGATCTGGCCATTGCCCGCGCCAAGGAGCTGTTTGGTGCCGCCTACGCCAACGTGCAGCCGCATTCCGGTTCACAGGCCAACTCTGCGGTGTTCATGGCGCTGCTCAAGCCCGGTGATACCGTTCTGGGTATGAGTCTTGCTCACGGTGGCCACCTGACCCACGGTGCCAGCGTGAACTTCTCCGGCAAGATCTACAACGCGGTTCAGTATGGCCTGAACCCGGAGACCGGTCTGATCGATTATGACGAAGTGGAAGCTCTGGCTGTCGAGCACAAGCCGAAAATGATCATCGCGGGCTTCTCTGCTTACTCGCAGGAGCTGGACTTTGCCCGTTTCCGTGCCATCGCCGACAAGGTGGGCGCGTATCTGTTTGTTGACATGGCCCACGTGGCTGGTCTGGTCGCCGCTGGCGTCTACCCGGATCCGGTACCTCACGCCCACGTAGTTGCGACCACCACGCACAAAACCCTGCGCGGTCCACGTGGCGGCCTGATCCTGGCCTGTGACGACGAAGATCTGCAGAAGAAGCTGAACTCTGCTGTGTTCCCGGGCGGTCAGGGCGGCCCGTTGATGCACGTGATTGCGGCCAAGGCCGTGTGCTTCAAGGAAGCCATGAGCGACGAGTTCAAGGCCTACCAGCAGCAGGTCGTGAAGAACGCCGCCGCCATGGCAGAGGTGTTCATCGAGCGCGGCTTTGACGTGGTTTCCGGTGGTACCAAGAACCACCTGTTCCTGGTGAGCCTGATCAAACAGGACATTACCGGTAAAGACGCGGATGCCGCACTGGGCAAAGCGCACATTACCGTGAACAAGAACGCCGTGCCGAACGATCCTCGTTCACCGTTCGTAACGTCCGGACTGCGCATTGGTACTCCGGCGGTGACCACACGCGGCTTCAAGGAAGCCGAATGTCGGGATCTGGCAGGCTGGATGTGTGACATCCTCGATAACCTTGAAGACGAAGCGGTTAATAGCCGTGTGCGGGAGCAGGTGGAAGCTGTCTGCGCACGGTTCCCGGTCTACGGCTAACAGGCTTAGAGACAGGTCAGCCCGGGCGCTCCGGTGAGTGCCCGGGTTCTTTCTTTCCGGAGCAGGTGATTTATGCATTGTCCTTTCTGTGGTGAAGCCGATACCAAGGTGATTGATTCGCGCCTGGTGGCCGAGGGTGACCAGGTTCGCCGCCGCAGGGAGTGTCTGTCCTGTCGTGAGCGATTTACCACCTTTGAAACTGCCGAGCTGGTGATGCCCCGGGTCGTTAAGCAG
Organism: Marinobacter sp. bablab_jr008; assembly: GCF_016464145.1. Classification (NCBI taxonomy): domain Bacteria; kingdom Pseudomonadati; phylum Pseudomonadota; class Gammaproteobacteria; order Pseudomonadales; family Marinobacteraceae; genus Marinobacter; species Marinobacter sp. bablab_jr008. The sequence continues at coordinate 47,751 of NZ_JACDWW010000062.1, read as the reverse complement.
GATGGTACCCGGCAGCCATTTGATGAAGAAAAGCTGCGGGCCGGCATCATGAAAGCTCTGGAAAAACGTCCGGTCAGCATTGAGGAAATCGATGCCGCCCTGAACCGTATCAAGTATCGTCTCCGCTCGACTGGTGAGCGTGAAGTCAAGTCGATGCAGTTGGGTGAGGAGGTAATGACCGAGCTGCGCCAACTGGACAAGGTTGCCTACGTGCGTTTTGCGTCGGTTTACCGCAGTTTCCAGGACATCAACGAGTTCAAGGAAGAGATCGAGCGGCTGTCCCAGGGCAATGGCGATACCGCGGTGGATGTTGCCAGGGCATTGGTGGATAACGGTACAGACAAAGGCAAGGCATGATTTCAGACCGTGATCGGGCAATGATGGCCCGGGCCGTTCAGCTGGCCTGGCGCGGTCGCTATTCCACCCATCCCAATCCCCGTGTTGGTTGTGTTATTGCCAAAGGCGATCTGATTGTGGGCGAGGGCTGGCACGAGCGTGCCGGTGAAGCCCATGCGGAAGTGCGTGCTTTGAGCCAGGCAGGCCATGAGGCTCGGGGAGCCACCGCCTACGTTACCCTGGAGCCGTGCAGCCACTACGGGCGCACGCCGCCCTGCGCACGGGCACTGATAGATGCCGGTGTGGCCCATGTGTTTGCCGCCACCAAAGACCCCAACCCGTCTGTGTCCGGTCGGGGGCTGGATATGCTCAGGGAGGCTGGCATACGGGTGACCGAAGGCGTGATGGCCGATGAGGCTGCGCGTCTGAATCCTGGCTTCATGAAGCGTATGAATACCGGTCGCCCCTGGGTTCGGCTGAAGATGGCGGCCAGTCTCGATGGCCGGACCGCCATGGCCAGCGGTGAAAGCCAGTGGATAACCGGCCCGGAAGCGCGCGCGGATGTGCAGCGTTTGCGGGCGATCAGCGACGCCATCCTCACCGGGGTAGGTACGGTACTGGCGGATGACCCTTCGTTGACCGTTCGGCGGGACGAGATGGGCGATATCGGCGATGCCACGGATCCGTCCCGGCAGCCGTTGCGGGTGATCGCCGACCGGGATGCCCGTACGCCGGCCACCGCCAGGATTCTTCAGGGTGGCAATGTGCAGGTATTCTGCGCCAGTTCGACACTGGCCTCAGGCCCGGCCCAGGATCTGGCTGCGCTGGGCGTCAGCCTGACCGGGGTTGCCTGGAAAGATAACGGTGTTGATGTCGCCGAGTTGCTGGACGCGCTGGGAGAGCTTGGTATTAACGAGTTGCTGGTTGAAGCCGGCCCTACGCTGGCCGGTACGTTCATCGGTGAAAATCTTGTGGACGAGCTCTGGCTCTACCAGGCCCCGGTTTTCCTGGGTAGTACCGGCAGGCCGACAGCGCATTTGCCGCTGGAGACCATGGCCGACAAAGTGCAATGGAAGGTGCTGGATCGTCGTCAGGTGGGTGAGGATCAGCGTCTGATCCTGGCTCGCCACTAATCATTCAATCCATTCCCCGAGAACCGGCTAGACTGTCGGGAGGGGTGAAAGGGTGCAGAACCGTATGGCACTGAACAGCATTGAAGAAATCATTGAAGACATTCGCCAGGGCAAAATGGTCATCCTGATGGATGATGAGGATCGCGAGAATGAGGGCGATCTGGTGATGGCGGCGGAGCACTGCACGGCAGAGGCCATCAACTTCATGGCCCGCTTTGGCCGCGGACTCATCTGTATGCCCATGACCCGTGATCGCTGCGAACAGCTGGGTCTGCCGTTGATGGTTCAGCAGAATGCTTCTGGCTTCGGAACTAAATTTACCCTGTCTATCGAAGCCCGTGAGGGTGTTACCACGGGAATTTCTGCAGCGGACCGGGCTCGTACCGTGCAGGCAGCGGTTGCCCGGGATGCCAAGGCTTCTGACCTCGTTCAACCGGGACATATTTTCCCGCTGATGTCCGATCCTGGTGGCGTTCTCAGCCGTGCCGGTCACACCGAAGCGTCGTGCGATCTGGCGGCCCTGGCTGGCTGTGAGCCGGCCGGTGTGATCTGTGAAATCATGAATGATGACGGCTCCATGGCCCGGCGCCCGGATCTGGAGAAGTTCGCAGAAGAGCATGATCTGAAGATCGGCACCATCGCAGACCTGATTCATTACCGCACTATGAACGAGCGCACGGTGGAGTGCGTGGAACAGAACGAACTGGATACCGAGTACGGCCTGTTCAAACTGCACACCTACCGGGACAATATCCAGGGTGCTACCCATCTGGCTATGGTAATGGGCGATATCCAGCCGGAGGAGCCGGTGTTTGTGCGTGTGCACATTACCGATACCCTGCGCGATCTGCTGGGTGCACGCCGCAAAGATTCCCGGAGCTGGCCGCTGCATCACGCACTGGAGAAGGTTGCGGAAGAAGGCAAAGGCGTGGTGGTGCTGCTTAACAGTGCTGAAGACAGCTACAACCTGGAAGACCGGATTCAGGAGTTCTTTGACAAAGGGCAGGGATCCTCAGGCAAGGGCAGTTCCGGCGTGTATTTTACCGTCGGTACCGGTTCCCAGATTCTCCGGGATCTTGGAGTCGGTAAAATGCGCCTGCTCAGTCCGCCGGTTAAATTCTCCGCCATCTCCGGTTTCGACCTGGAAGTGGTGGAATACGTACCTTACGCCCCCGAATGATAAACCCGGTTATCGCCAATAAGGCGATGACCCGTGAAGGAGCCCGAGATGGCAGATATCAAAGTAATTGAAGGTGATTTTACCCAGTGCAGCGGCCGCTATGCGCTGGTGGTTGGCCGGTTTAACGGCTTTGTGGTGGAAAGTCTGGTGGAAGGTGCAGTGGATACCTTGCGTCGTCACGGCATTTCCAATGATGACATTGCCATTATCCGTGTGCCGGGTGCCTATGAAATGCCACTGGCGGTCAAGCGTGTTGCCGAAACCTCGGACTACGACGCCATTATTGCCCTCGGCGCGGTAATTCGTGGTGGTACTCCCCACTTTGAATACGTGGCGGGCGAGGCCTCCAGTGGCCTGGGCGCTGTCAGCCTGGAAACCGATGTCCCGGTTACCTTCGGCGTATTGACCGTAGATTCCATTGAGCAGGCCATCGAACGCTCCGGCACGAAGGCCGGCAACAAGGGCGCGGAAGCCGCCATTACTGCCCTGGAAATGGTCAGTCTGTTCAAAAAGTTGGGTGAGTAATGAGCGAAGCGGGTGACACTTCTCCCCAGCCGGGGAAAACCGGCCAGCCCAAGGCAGGCGATCGCCGCCGGGCACGGGCGCTGGCCATGCAGGGTTTGTATCAGCGGCACTTCAGCAAAACGCCGATTTCTGATATCGAAGCCGAGTTCATGGTCGACAACGACATGAGCAAGGTCGATATCATGTATTTTCGGGATCTTCTGCGTGGCGTTTACCGCGAGCAGGCAGAGCTCGACAAACTGCTGGAGCCGTTTCTGGATCGTCCCCTCAAGGAGGTCGACCCGGTTGAACTGGCGATCGTTCGCCTGGGCGCCTATGAGCTGAAACACCGCATCGATGTGCCCTATAAAGTGGTCATCAACGAGGGTATTGAAATGGCCAAGCGCTTTGGTGGCACCGAAGGGCACAAGTTCGTGAACAGCATTCTGGACAAACTCAGCCGCCGGCTTCGCCTGGCCGAGACCCGCCCGCGTTGATTCATGGGTGAATTTGAGCTGATCCGGAAGTATTTCCAGCCGCTGGCCGATGGTGCCGGGCAGGATCAGCTCCTTCTCGGTCCCGGCGACGACTGTGCGATCCAGCGGGTATCGCCGGGGCTGGATCTGGTGTTTTCTGTGGACACCCTGGTAGAGGGCGTTCATTTTCCTTCCGATTATTCGCCAGATTATCTCGGATGGCGAGCTCTGGCGGTTGCGGTCAGTGATTTGGCCGCGATGGGCGCAAGCCCGGTCTGTTTTACTCTGGCTTTAACCTTGCCAGACGCCAATCAGGGCTGGCTGAAGCCGTTTTCAGAGGGGCTGGCCCGGGCCAGCAAAGCCTTTGGTATCGCCCTAGCGGGCGGAGATACTACCCGTGGCCCCCTGACAATCAGCATCCAGGTGCACGGAACTGTTGAGAGTGGGCGTGCACTTTATCGATCCGGCGCGAAGCCCGGCGACCTGATATGTGTCAGCGGCACGCTCGGGGCGGCCGGTGCCGCTCTTGATTACCTTGCTGCCCCCGCGCCCTCACCGGCCCAGCTCGCCTTGTTGTCACGTTATCATTTCCCGCAGCCTCGTCTGTCACTGGGTCAGCAGCTGGCGGGCTGTGCCTCCTCTGCCATAGATATTTCTGACGGGCTCCTGGCGGATCTCGGCCATATCCTTGATGCCTCGGGGGCCGGAGCGCGAATCGACACGGGACGTATACCGATGATGGCGGAGTTGGTTGCATTAAAGGGTGAGAACGCCCGGGATCTGGCGTTGGGAGCAGGAGATGACTATGAGCTTTGCATCACCATCCCGCCAGAAACCTTCGGCACCCTTGACGCTTCTGTGGCCTGTGAGCTGACGGTCATTGGAGAGATTACTTCGGAGCCTGGCCTTCAGCTGAGCGGGCCGGTCTCTGGCGTCATTCAAGGATATGAGCATTTTGGGAGACCCGCATGAGTGATGAGCTGATGCATGAACCGGACGCCGCCCAGGTCATCTTGCCCCCTGGCTTTCTGAAAAACCCGGTCCACCTGTTGGCCTTCGGTTTTGGCAGCGGTGCAGCGCCCAGAGCGCCGGGAACCTGGGGTAGCCTCGCCGCTATTCCGGTTTGGTATGCCTTTTCCTGGATGCCTCCGTTGGCCTACTGGCTCGTGGTTCTGGCGGCGTTTCTGGTGGGTATCTGGTTGTGTGGCAAAACCGCGACAGACCTGAAAGTGCATGATCACGGCGGTATTGTATGGGATGAATTTGTGGGGATGTGGATTGCCCTGGGCCTGTTTCCGGATCAGCTTTACGGGGTGCTCATGGCGTTCATGCTGTTCCGGCTGTTTGACGTGTGGAAGCCCTGGCCCATTAACTGGCTGGATGAGCGCTTGCCCGGCGGGCTCGGGATTATGGTGGACGATGTCGTCGCCGGGGCCATGGCGCTGGGTTGCCTTTGGGCGATTGACGTCTGGGTGATGCCCTATATTATCTAGCGGGGCATCACCCATTCGGTATTGTTGGGTGGGTTAGTGCACCTGCTGCTCTTCTGGCAGCATGCGAACAACATGCAGAAAGCGTTTAAGGCCGACCTCTGCCCGCTCTCTTGAGGCAAAAGGCCCACTGTCGAAGCCTTCGCGGGTTGTAAAGTACCATTTGCTCCCTACGCAGAAAAAACGACTGCTGCGAAACGGGACGGGGCCTTGCTCTCCTGTCCTGCGCTGAGTGTCCATGGTTTCTCCTGAGCCCACTTGTTCTTTTCTTCTCGGGCTGTGCGTTGTGTAAGCCGACTTGTTTAAAATTAATCCAATTGCAGCCGAATTCAACAATTTTTTACATTCTTACGTTGGGCATCACATTCCGGACCTTCCTGCAGTGAAAGTGAATTCCGTTGCGTGCCTTGCTCTGATCCGCCGGGATGGTCAGAATGCTTGGCAGAGTTGCCCTCAACATTGCAGGCCGTGCCAACGGCCATCCCTATGGATAAGGAGATGAAGTGAGTATGTGTCACGTTCCAAGGCTTTTCAAGTTGCTGGCTGTTCTGGCGAGCGTTGTCATGGCGGGCTGTGCATCGAGTGTGGCCAGAGTGGATACCTGGGAAGGCCAGTTGCCGGCGACGACAAAACCGGCCGTGCTGCAGGCGCCCGGTGAGATACAGGTGGTCAGTGTGAATGGTCGGAACATGACCAACTTCCTGATTGAGGATCTGGCGCTGGATTACGGTTTGTTGCCGGGAGAGAACGAGGTGGTGTTCCGCTACAAAACCATCTGGGCGAAGAGTGGTGTGGTGCGTAACGGCGAATCCAAAGTGCATGTTATTGAGAGCGGTACTCAGGTTGCGCGTTTCAAGGCGAGCCCGGACGCAGTCTATGGTTTCGAGTTTAATAAGCCGGCAAGTCGCCAGGAAGCCGAAGCCATGATGGAGAGCTTTTCAGCGAAGATCGTCGCCGGCAATGGCACCGTCGTGGCGGTATCTGAGGAGTGGGACGGACAGTCCCGGCTGACGGACAACCGCACTCCGGTTCCGGCTTCCGGAGTCGAGAGCACCGGCCTTCCCCAGGAAGGCGGTACTCTGGATAAGCTCAAAGCCATTTGGGCCGACGCTTCTGATGAAGACAAGAAAGCCTTTTTGCGTTGGGCATTCGAATAATCCGGCGCCGGGCCTGGGGGCCCGGCTTTTTCTCTACCGTTCTTCGGAACGACTATCCGCCCCGGCTATCTTCTGAATCTGCCCAGCCCACCTTTTAGCAGTTTTTCCACGTAGGCAAGGACATCGTCGGTCATGTTGTGTTGTGGTTCCGGAAACTGCTCATGGCCCTGATCGGGGCCCAGCTCCGCTGCAGCTTTCTCTATCGCTTCCAGACTGTCGTGTACCAGTTCCGGTAGCTGGTCGCTGTCGGCGACCACGTCCGGGCAAAGCGTAAAGTTCAGGGTGAGCTGGCCCTGGTAGCTGACCGCAACAATCACCAACCCAAGGCTGTCGAATAATGGGGCACTGTTGTACTGGCGCACCAGTCGGGCACCTTGCAGGTACAGCGGTACCTGCGGGCCCGGTACGTTGGTAATCGGCACGTTGAACAGTGGCTGGTAGCGCTGTGCGACCTGCAGCTCGGAATACAGGCGGGCGGACAGTGCCAGCAGCGTTGACGGAAGTAGCTCGGTCAGCCGGTCTGCGGCTATGGCTTCACGGTAGGGCTCGGATTCAACCGCATTGCGGTGAATTCGCCGGATCCGGGCTGCCGGGTTGGGTTCTGCGGTGGCCAGGTCCAGCAACATGGCTGACATCTGATTGCCGGTGGCCTTGCGAAGACTGCTGGAACGAACCGAGATCGGCGTCATGGCGACCAGCGAGGATTTCGTTTCTATGTTCTGGTTGGCGAGGTATCGGGCCAGGGATTCGGCACACAGGCCGAGGACCACATCATTCAGGGTGACGTCGACCAATGAGCCCTTGATGGCTTTGAGCCGGGACAAGTCCACGCTGGTTGAGACAATTCGCCGGTTGGCGGTAATCTGCCGGTTGAAGGGGCTGTGGGGCGCGGTGAACAAGGGCAGTGGCAATGGCAGCTTGTGTAATTGCTTCTGGATCAGCCCACGGGTGGTGGCTTCGGCGGCGTTATAGGCCAGAGAGGCCAGCTGCATCGGCGTTTTCAGCATGTTGGCGCCGGCCTGCAGGAAAACCCGCTCTTCTGAAGGTTCCTGCCTTGGCAGCCAGGGACGGGGTGGCGTGATGGTTCTCGGGCTGGGTGTGTACTCCAGTAGCTTGCCCATGATTTCCTCACCGCTAAACGCGTCAATGGCGGCATGGTGCAGCTTCACGATCAGTGCAAACCCTTCTTTTTCACCCTCCGGATCGTCGATCCGGAAACCATCGACAAAGGTGATGTGCCAGAGTGGTCGGTCCCGTTTCAGCGGCTCTTCAAGAATCTTCGAGGCCAGGGATATCAGGCTGGCCTGCTTGCCGTGTTCGCCAAGGTTTACGTAGGCCAGGTGCCGCTCGATGCTGAAATCGGCGTCGTCCACCCAATAGGGGCGGCCAAGCCGGAGAGGGATTTCTTTCAGCTTCTGGCGGAACAGAGGTACCACGTGGAGCCGGCTGCGCAGATAGGCGACGAAGGTGCTGAATGCCAGTGGGTTGGACAGCCCGCTGGCATCGAACAGATAAATGCCGCCGATGTGCATCGGGGTGGTGTCCGATTCCAGATACAGGAACGAGGCATCCAGTTCCGACAGCTGACGCATGGAACGCACTCCTTGTGTTTCTCGTTGTATTCGGCTGGTCAGTATACTTCAGGTCGTGAATTCGCCGGTTGGCCCCTTTGCCTCAGGAATCGGCAGGCTTGAGCCACTGGCTGAGGCTCTGGTCTTCGCTCAGCCGGTTCCAGAACCACATCAGTGCCTTGCCTTTGTCTTCACTGTGGCGGGCCAGGTGAATGGCGATCGGGGGGCGTGGTTCGTGCACGGCTTTCGCCACCAGCCGGCCTGAAGCCAGTGCCTCCCGGATGCGTGGCAAGGGCAGCCAGCCAACGCCAAGGCCTGCTTCCTGTATGGCAATTTTCTGGTCGATGTTGGTGACGGTCAAGGTTCGTTGGCGCCGGAAGATGCCGGCATGGCCGGGTGGCAGCGCGCGGGAGGTGTCGGCGGCAACGGCAGCGGGAAATGGGGCGATGTCGCTTTCTTTCAGGGGGTCTTCTGCCTGGGCCAAAGGGTGGTTGGCCGCCACGGCAAAGACGAAAGGTATCTCGCCCAGTGGCTTGGTGGTAAAGCTTCCGGCGGGCTTGCTGAGCTGGTCTGCGCCGATCACCATGTCGACGCGCCGGCTTTGCAGGGCGTCCCAGGCGCCTGCAAAGACCTCCTCCACCACCTGTACATCCACTGGAACGCCCAATTGGTAAAAAGCGTCAATCGCCGGAAACAGGCATTGTGCCGGCAGCAGCGAGTTGAATCCTATTCTAAGCCTGGTTTCCCAGCCCTGAGCTACCTGGCGGGTAGAGTGAGCCAGGTTCTCGGCGGCTTCAAGCAGCGAGCGGCCTTCCTCCAGCAGGTAACGACCGGCGGGCGTGAGCACGGCTTTGTGGCCGGTTCGGTCAAAGACACTGACGCTGAGGTCTTCCTCAAGCTTCTGAACGGTGTAACTGATGGCCGAGGGAACCCGGAACAGTTCGCTGGCGGCACCGGCAAAACTGCCCTTGCGGTCGATAGCGTCCAGTACTTTGAGTGCGTCGATGGTAATGGCTGTATGCATGTTCGAATAATCTGAAAGTGTTTGCCAGAAATGCTTGCTATCAGCCTAGCAGCACAGCCGTTAGCCTGTCTCTATTAATTCAGAACCGGGTCGGCCCCATCACACTTCATCAGGGCAAATGTCATGGTGGCTGACCTCGCAGGAGGGTAGTTATGGGCTTGTTGGTTGACGGCTGTTGGCACGATCAGTGGTATGACACGGGCAGAACCGGTGGCAAGTTTGAGCGCGAAGCGGCGCGGTTCCGGAACTGGGTAACCGCTGATGGCTCTGCCGGGCCGGCCGGAGAGGGTGGTTTTCCTGCAGTGAGTGGCCGGTATCACCTGTATGTTTCCATGGCCTGCCCCTGGGCCCACCGCACCTTGATTTTCCGGAAGCTCAAAGGTCTGGAGGACCATATTTCAGTGTCTGTCGTGCACCCGGACATGGTGGAAAACGGCTGGGAGTTCCGGCCCGGTCGCAAAGACCATCAGGACGACTTGTATAATTTTGACTTCATGCACCAGGTCTATACCCGTGCCGCCCCGCATTATTCTGGCCGGGTCACGGTGCCGGTGTTGTGGGACAAAGAGCGCGAAACCATTGTCAGTAATGAATCCGCCGACATTATCCGGATGTTCAACTCCGCCTTTGATGGCCTTGAGGGCGTGAATAACGACCGGGATTTCTACCCGGAAAGCCTGCGTGGTGACATCGAGGCGGTGAATGAACGGGTTTACCACACGGTGAACAACGGCGTTTACAAAGCAGGGTTCGCGACTGCGCAGGACAAGTATGAGGAGGCCTACCAGGCCCTGTTCGACTCCCTGGACTGGCTTGAAGAAAGGCTGGCGGAGAAGCGCTATCTCACCGGTAACCGGCTAACCGAGGCCGATTGGCGGCTGTTCACCACGTTGATCCGGTTTGATGCGGTGTATTACAGCCACTTCAAGTGCAACCGCCAGCAGATCTGCGACTATCCGAATCTGTCCGGCTATGTGCGGGAGCTATATCAGGTGCCGGGCGTGGCTGAAACCGTGGATCTGGGCCAGATCAAGCGTCACTACTATGTAAGTCAGCGCACCATTAACCCAACCCAGATTGTGCCGGTGGGGCCAGAGCTGGAATTCGAAGCACCCCACGGGCGTGAACATCTCGGCTGAATGGGCCTGGTTGACTAGCTTACCCGGGCTACCGCCACTTCGGTCAATAGTTCCAGCGCCTGCCGGTGCTCAGAGCCCGGCAGGCAGACCAGCAGGTCTCTCGCGATCTGCGCCTGCTCTTTTGCCTTTGTCATGGTGTATTCGATGGCACCGGACGCCTTAACGATATCCAGTACTTTCGGCAGGTCATCCAGCCCTCCCTTCCGGATGGCCTGGCGGATCAGTTGCCTTTCGGCTTCGCTACCATTGGCCATGGCGTAGATCAGCGGCAGGGTGGTTTTGCCTTCCGCCAGGTCGTCTCCCACGTTCTTGCCCATGGTTTCGGCATCGCCCTGATAATCGAGAACGTCATCAACCAGCTGGAATGCCAGCCCCAGGTGCTTGCCATAGTCTTTCAGGGCATTTTCCTGTTCCCTGCTGGCTCCGGCCAGCAGGGCGCCCGTGTGGGACGCGGCTTCAAACAGCATGGCGGTCTTGTTGTGGATAACGACCATATACTGGTCTTCGCTCAAGTCCGGGTTCTTCACATTCATCAGCTGCATGACCTCTCCCTCCGCAATAACGGCCGTGGCGTGCGACAGCACGTTCATGATCGGCAGGCTCTGCAGCTCGACCATCATTTCGAAGGCCCGGGCATAGAGGAAATCGCCGACCAGCACGCTGGGCGCGTTGCCCCATTTTGCGTTGGCTGTGCTGCGGCCGCGGCGCATATCGGAGGTGTCTACCACATCGTCGTGCAGCAGGGTGGCGGTATGCAGGAATTCAATCACGGCAGCCAGCTTCAGATGATCGTCTTTCTGGTAGCCGGCGGCCTGGCTGGCCAGCAGAACCAGCAAAGGACGCAGGCGTTTGCCGCCGCTTTCGATAATGTACTGGGCGATTTTCTCAACCAGCGGGACATCGGAAGCGAGCCGCTTGATGATAAGGTCGTTAACGCGGCTGAAATCATCCGCTACGGTGTCGTAGATGCGCTGGGCTGTCATCGGGCCGGTAAGTCCCTTGCTGGTGTTTTCGTTGAGTTTTCGGGCAGGTCGCGGCAATGCTAGGTATTGCTGCTTACAGTGTCAACTTGAGCCGGAATCCGGCTTGTATTGGTCGACGGGTTTTCGTACAATCACGCGCCCAACTCATCCCAACCTGCGCTCCCTGCAATAGGGTCGCCAGAGCGCTTCCCTTAGAACCAGGTGGATAAGAGCAGGGATGGGTCAATCGCGGAGACTATGAATGTACGCAGTTATTGTTAGCGGTGGTAAGCAGCACCGTGTAAAAGAAGGCGAAACTCTGAAGCTGGAAAAGCTGGAAGTTGAAACCGGCGGTTCCGTTGAGTTTGATCGTGTTCTTCTGGTTGCCAATGGCGACGACGTAAAAGTTGGCGCTCCGGTTGTTGAAGGTGCCAAGGTGACCGCAGAAGTGGTTAGCCACGGTCGTCACGACAAAGTGAACATCATCAAGTTCCGTCGTCGTAAGCATCACATGAAGCGTCAGGGCCACCGTCAGTGGTTTACTGAAGTCAAGATCACGGGTATCCAGGGCTAAGCCCTCGAATAACCCCTTAATGAAGGAGGCTGGTAATGGCTCATAAAAAGGCAGCAGGTAGTACCCGTAACGGTCGCGATTCCGAGTCGAAACGACTTGGTGTCAAGCGCTACGGTGGCGAGTCTGTATCTGCAGGCAGCATCATCGTTCGTCAGCGTGGCACCCGTTTCCACGCTGGCAGCAACGTAGGCATTGGCAAGGACCACACCCTGTTCGCGAAAGCGGAAGGTCAGGTGAAGTTCGAAACCAAAGGCCCGCAGAACCGCAAGTTCGTAAGCATCGTTCCGGCTGCGTAAGCAGCGGCGATCCGGTTCTGTTGAACCTTGGGTTTGCCTGATATGCTGATTTAGTCAGTTCTCAGGTGAATCCGGAGCCCCGCAAAGCTTCCTTGAGGCTGCGGGGCTTTTTAGTTTATGCAAAGGCATTTGGCGTATGAAATTTGTAGACGAAGCCACCATCATTGTTGAAGCCGGTAAAGGCGGGCATGGTTGCCTGAGCTTCCGGCGGGAAAAGTACGTGCCAAAGGGTGGTCCCGACGGCGGTGACGGTGGGGATGGCGGTTCCGTCTATCTGGAGGCGGACAGCGCACTCAATACCCTGATTGATTACCGCTTCCAGCGTAAATACAAGGCCCAGAATGGTGAGCCGGGCGCTGGCCGTAACTGCACCGGTACTAAAGGCGAAGATCTGGTGCTACCGGTGCCGGTTGGCACGACAGTGGTGGATATGGATACCCATGAAGTGCTGGGAGATCTCACCAAAGAAGGTCAGCGTCTGAAAGTGGCTCAGGGTGGTTTTCACGGCCTTGGCAATACCCGTTTCAAGTCGTCCGTTAATCGTGCTCCGCGCCAGACCTCCAAAGGGTCTGAGGGTGAGGCGCGTAATCTGCGTCTGGAACTGAAGGTTCTGGCCGATGTCGGTTTGCTGGGTTTGCCCAATGCCGGCAAGTCTACGTTCATCCGGTCGGTTTCCGCCGCGCGCCCGAAGGTAGCGGATTATCCCTTCACCACCCTGGTACCAAATCTTGGTGTGGTCAGTGTGCAGGCCCATCAAAGCTTTGTCATCGCGGATATCCCTGGTCTGATTGAGGGGGCCGCGGAGGGAGCAGGGCTTGGTATTCGTTTCCTGAAGCACCTGGTCCGGACGCGCTTGTTGCTGCACCTGGTGGATGTTGCTCCTTATGACGGCTCGTCTCCGGCCGACGCGGTCAGGGCGATTGCCCACGAGCTCGAAAAGTTCAGTGAAACGCTGGCCAGCCGTCCACGTTGGCTGGTGCTGAACAAGGTCGATATGGTCGCCGAGGAAGATCGCGAGGCCCATTGTCAGGCCATTGTTGATGAGCTTGGCTGGGAGGGGCCTGTGTTCCGCATTTCCGCGCTGAGTGGTGAGGGCACCAAACCTCTGGTGCAGGCCGTGATGCGCTGGATTGAGGAGCAGGCCGAGCAGGAAGCCGACAATCCCGATTTCGCTGAGCAGGAAGCCGCGCGCAGGCGTCGCATGGACGAAGAGGCCCGTCAGAAAATTGAGGCGGATCGTCAGGCCCGTAGAGCGGCCCGTAACGCGGATGATGACGACGACTTTGACGACGATGATTACGACGTTGAAGTGGTTTACGCACCGGAATAACTCACTAACGGAAGAGACTGTACCGCTATCATGAGTGAACGCCTTCAGCTTCGACAGGCCCGCCGTCTGGTGGTCAAGATCGGTAGTGCCTTGCTGACCAATGATGGCAAAGGTCTGGATGTGGCCGCGTTGGGGTTGTGGGTAGATCAGATCGCAGAGCTGATTGCCGAAGGGGTGGAGGTGGTGGTGGTGTCCTCCGGCTCGGTCGCCGAAGGCATGAGTCGCCTTGGTTGGACCGTTCGCCCCCAGCACCTGCACGAGTTGCAGGCTGCGGCTGCTGTGGGGCAGATGGGGCTTGTGCAGACCTGGGAGGCCCAGTTCAAGCGCCATGATATCCATACGGCGCAGATTCTGCTGACCCACGACGACCTCTCCGACCGCAAGCGTTACCTGAACGGCCGCAGTACCCTGCGTACGTTGCTGGATTACGGTGTGGTGCCGATCGTGAACGAGAACGATACGGTGGTGACCGACGAGATCCGCTTTGGTGATAATGACACCCTGGGTGCGCTGGTGGCGAACCTGATTGAGGCGGATGGTCTGATCATTCTGACCGATCAGGTGGGGCTGTTTAATAAAGACCCCCGCAAGCACGGCGATGCTGTGCTGGTGACCGAGCGCAGGGCGGAAGATCGCGAGCTGGATGCCATGGCCGGCGGTGGTGCCGGAGCGCTCGGGCGCGGTGGTATGCAGACCAAGCTGAGGGCGGCCCGGTTAGCGGCCCGCTCAGGCGCGTTTACCGTGATTGTTGGTGGCCGGATTGAGCATGTGATTGCCCGATTACGCCAGGGTGATGTGATTGGCACCTTGCTGTTGCCGGAGCAGGGGCGGCTGGCGGCCAGAAAGCAGTGGATTGCCAGTCACTTGCAAACCCGGGGCAAGCTCACGCTGGATGATGGTGCGGTGAAGGTGTTGCGCCAAGGTGGACGGAGTCTGTTGCCGGTGGGTGTGAAGGCTGTGTCCGGGCAGTTCCGGAGGGGGGAGATGGTCTCCTGTGTCGATCTGACTGGCAAAGAAATCGCGCGGGGGCTGGTTAACTATGATGCTGATGAAGCCAGGGCCATCTCGGGCCGGTCCAGTGATCGCATTAACGATGTTCTGGGTTATGTGTCCGATGAGGAGATGATCCATCGGGATAATCTGGTGGTGGTTTGATCTTTTTCGCTTGATTCAGGCACAAAAAAAACCGGCTGGCTAGCCGGTTTTTTTATTTCGCACAGAATCAGGCGCTTTTCAGAGCCTTGATTTTGGCGTTCAGACGGCTCTTGTGGCGAGCAATCTTGTTCTTGGCGAAGATGCCTTTGTTGACCATGCTGTCCATGATCGGCTGAGCTTCTTTCAGAGCAGCCTGGGCTTCATCGTGGTTGCCGGCCTTGATCTTGGCGTCGACCTTTTTCATGTAGGTGCGTGCCATGGAACGCAGGCTGGCGTTATGCTTGCGGTTTTTCTCGTTCTGACGAGCGCGCTTCTTGGCTTGCGGGGAATTTGCCACCGTAAAACTCCTGAAAATTCGTTGCTATAAAAAAGAAATTTTTACATCGCGGGCGCGCCAAAACCAGCGCGTCGAAATAAATGACGCGGAACTATGCCGCTGAATACCTGAAATGTCAAGGCCGACGCACGGTTCGTGCCTCGCCTGCAAAGCCCTGTGATACACTCCGGCATCGCAGCGCTGGGGCTGGCCGGGGGGCGTTACTCCGCCTTGTGGATTACCGAGATGGCCCGTAGCTTCCACTCAGGATTCTGGACGCCGAAATCATGTCTTCCGAACAACGAAAGCCACCCTCAACAGGGAAGTCAGAACCGCCCAGGGCGCCGGGGTTGTTGAGATCGTCTGGCGTGGTCGGGATGATGACCATGCTGTCCCGGGTGTTGGGTCTGGTTCGGGATATGGTGATTGCCCGCTATTTTGGCGCGGGAGCGGGGGCTGACGCGTTTTTCGTGGCATTCAAGATTCCCAACTTCCTCCGGCGTCTGTTTGCCGAAGGTGCGTTTTCTCAGGCTTTTGTGCCGGTGTTGTCATCCTATCGGGAAACGCAGGATATTTCGCAAGTGAAACGCCTGGTAGACGCCGTGGCCGGTTCTCTGGGTTTGGTGCTTCTGGCGGTAACGCTTGTTGCGATGCTCGGCTCGCCGGTGCTGACCGCGGTGTTTGCGCCAGGATTTCTGGGTGACGACGTCAAGTTTGCGCTCACCAGCGAGATGCTGCGCATTACCTTTCCGTATCTGCTGTTGATATCCCTGACCGCCTTTGCGGGTGGCATTCTCAACAGTTATGACCGGTTTGCGGTGCCGGCCTTCACTCCGGTCTTACTGAACCTGGCGATGATTTCGGCGGCCATTTTCCTCACACCGGTGATGGATGAGCCGGTGATGGCCCTGGCCTGGGGTGTGTTCATTGCCGGTGCCTTGCAGCTGTTTTTCCAGTTGCCGTTTCTGATGCGCCTGGGGCTTCTGCCCAGGCCTCGGATCGATTATCGGCACGAAGGGGTAAGCCGTATCCTGAAGCTGATGGCGCCGGCGCTGTTCGGGGTTTCGGTCAGCCAGATCAATCTGTTACTGGATACCGTGCTGGCCTCCTTCCTGCAAACCGGGAGCGTGTCCTGGCTGTACTATTCCGACCGTTTGTCGGAGTTGCCATTGGGGGTGTTCGGTATTGCGATCGCCACGGTGATTCTGCCCAGTCTGTCGCGCAAGCATGCGGCAGCATCTGCGGACCAGTTTGCAGCGACCCTGGACTGGGCTGTGCGGGCCGTTCTGCTGATCGGCGTGCCGGCCGCCCTGGCGTTGGCTTTGCTGGCAGAGCCCTTGATCGCAACTCTGTTCCACTACGGCGAAGTGACCGATCGCGATGTCGCGATGTCAGCACAAAGTCTGCGGGCCTATTCTGCGGGTTTGTTGGCGTTCATGTTGATCAAGGTGCTGGCACCGGGTTTTTTCGCCCGGGAAGATACCAAAACCCCGGTAAAGATTGGTGTGATCGCCATGGTCGCCAATATGGTGTTTAACCTGGCGCTGATCGTGCCGCTGGCGCATGCCGGGCTTGCGCTGGCGACATCGCTTTCTGCCTGGCTCAACGGTTATCTGCTCTGGCGCGGACTTCGCAAGGAAGGCGCCTGGAAAAGCCAGTCGGGCTGGCCGAAGTTCCTGATGCAGCTGGCGGTTGCGAACAGCGCGCTGGCAGCGGTGATCCTCTGGCTGAACGTGCCGGTTGGCCAATGGCTGGCCTTTACTGGCCTGCAGAGGGCTTCGGAAATGACGATTCTGGTTGTGGCTGGGGTTCTCGCCTATTTTGTTGCGCTGGCCCTTGCAGGTGTTCGCGTGCGGCAATTCCGCCAGAAGTAAGGCATCGTCATTTCTACCACGCCCGCTCCTGGGGTATAATCGCGCGTTTTCTCACCAGTGCGTCGCGCGTTCGCGCCGGCGCGCCGAAAGCCATTGGCAGCATTAGGGTTCGCAGTACATGCGTCTGATTCGAGGCCTGACCAATCTCAAGCGTATCGCGGGAAGTGCGGATTCTCCGCTGGCCGATGGGTGCGTGGCCACTATCGGCAACTTTGACGGCGTTCATCGGGGCCACAAAACCATCATCGATCAGGTCAGAGGCAAGGCTCAGGCACTTAACCTGCCGTCTGTGGTGATGATTTTCGAGCCTCAGCCCCAGGAATTTTTCAAGGGGGCGGAAGCGCCTCCCCGGTTGATGCCGTTTCGCCAGAAATTTGAAGCTCTGCTTGGCGAAGGCGTTGATGTGGTGCTGTGTATCCGCTTTGACGAAACCTTCCGCAGCTATTCCGGCATGGGCTTTATCGAGGATGTGCTGATCCATGGCCTTGGGGTTCGTCACCTGGTGGTGGGCGATGACTTCCGCTTCGGCTGCGACCGGGCCGGCGACTTCAGGCTGTTGCAAAGCGTGGGGCAGGAACGGGGCTTTACAGTTGAGAATACCCGCACCGTTGTCGTGGACGGAGAGCGGGTGAGTAGCACACGGGTGCGCAACGCCCTGAATGTGAACGGACTTGAGGAAGCCGAGCGACTGCTGGGGCACCCTTACCGGGTCCATGGGCGGGTGGTATATGGCCGGCAGCTGGGCCGGCAGATCGGCGCGCCCACCGCCAATATCCTGCTGCATCAGATGCCGGCGCTGAGAGGGGTTTACGTGGTGAGGGCCCGGCTCGATACCGGGGAATGGCGTGATGGCGTGGCGAACATCGGCCTGCGCCCCACGGTAGATGGCAAGCGACCATCGCTGGAAGTGCACCTGTTTGACTTTGCTGGCACACTTTATGGCCAGCACCTGGAAGTCGTGTTCCGCCATGGCCTGCGGGACGAAGTGAAATTCGACTCTGTTGACGAACTTCGGCAACAGATCGCCCGGGATTTTGAGCATGCCCGGGCCTGGTTGGCGGAGAACCCCGCCACCCCGGAAACCTGATTCAACTGACCAACCAAGAGTACGCACACAGACATGAGCGACTACAAGCATACCCTGAATCTGCCGGAAACCGCGTTCCCCATGCGCGGTAACCTGGCCAAGCGCGAGCCGGACATGCTCAAGCACTGGCAGGACCTGAACGTTTACGGCAATCTGCGCAAGCAGCGCCAAGGTCGTGAGAAGTTCATCCTGCACGATGGCCCTCCCTACGCTAACGGCAGCATTCACATCGGGCATGCGGTCAACAAGATCCTGAAAGACATGATCGTGAAATCCCGCAGTTTCATGGGCTACGACGCACCCTACGTGCCGGGCTGGGATTGCCACGGTCTGCCCATCGAGCACAAGGTTGAGCAGGAAATCGGCAAGGCCGGCGTGAAGGTGGACTACAAAACCTTCCGCCAGGCCTGCCGAGACTACGCCACCAAACAGATCGAAGGCCAGAAGGCCGACTTTATCCGCCTGGGCGTGATGGGTGAGTGGGACAAGCCCTATCTGACCATGGATCCGAAAGTGGAGGCGGGCATTGTCCGGGCGTTGGGCAAGATCGTCGCCAAGGGCCACCTGGTGCGGGGCTTCAAGCCGGTTTACTGGAGTGTGGTTGGTCAGTCCGCACTGGCAGAAGCCGAAGTTGAATACCAGGACAAAACTTCAACCCAGATTGACGTGCGCTTCACTGTCGTGGATCAGGACGCCGTACTGAAAACCTTCGGAACCAGCGAAGGTGAGGGCGATGTATCCCTGGTGATCTGGACCACGACTCCCTGGACGATTCCCGCCAACCAGGCGGTGTCCATCGGTGCCGATATTGAATACGCACTGGTACAGTTAGATGTCGGCCACGGCGCTGAGCGAATGATTCTGGCCACGGACATGGTGCAGGGCATCATGGCTCGCTGGGGTGTGGAAGACTACAATGTGCTGGCCAACGTCTCCGGTTCCGCACTGGAAAACCAGTTGCTGCAACATCCGGTGTACGACAAGCAAGTGCCTGTGCTGCTGGGTGACCACGTTTCCCTGGACGCCGGTACCGGTGCAGTACACACAGCGCCTGACCATGGTATGGAAGACTTCGTGGTGGGTAAGGAATACGGCATTGGCACCCTCAACCTGGTGAAAGCCGACGGCACCTATACCGACGCGGCCGGCGAATTCGCTGGTGTGCACGTATACAAGGCCGATGAGCCGGTATGCGCCGCGCTGGAACGCGAAGGCAAGCTGGTACGCTCGGAAAAATTCCGCCACAGCTACCCGCACTGCTGGCGCACCAAGACCCCGCTGATCTACAGGGCTACGCCCCAGTGGTTCATCAGCATGGACAAGCTTAACCTGCGCGCCGATGCCCTGGAAGCCATCAAAGGCGTGCGCTGGGTGCCGGCCTGGGGCCAGAATCGCATCGAGGCCATGTTCGAGCAGAGCCCGGACTGGTGTATTTCTCGTCAGCGCACGTGGGGCGTGCCGATCACCCTGTTTATCCATAAGGAAACCCAGGAGCTGCACCCGAACACCCAGGAGCTGATCGAGAAAGTCGCCCAGGCGGTGGAAACCGGCGGCATTGATGCCTGGTACGACATTGACCAGAACGAACTGCTGGGCGCCGATGCTGACCAGTACGAAAAAGTGCTGGATACCCTGGACGTCTGGTTTGACTCGGGTGTCACCCATGACTCTGTATTGCGGGTACGTGAAGAATTGGGCCAGTTCCCGGCCGATATGTACCTGGAAGGCTCCGACCAGCACCGTGGCTGGTTCCAGTCATCCCTGAAAACCTCCATCGCCATGAATGGCGTGGCGCCGTACAAACAGGTGCTTACTCACGGTTTCACTGTGGATGCCAAGGGCTACAAGATGTCCAAGTCCCTGGGTAACGTTATCGCCCCACAGGAAGTCATGAACGAGCTGGGGGCAGACATCCTGCGTTTGTGGGTCTCTGCCACCGACTACAGCGGTGAGATGAGCGTTTCCAAGGATATCCTGCGCCAGACTGCAGATGGCTATCGCCGTATCCGCAACACTGCACGCTTCCTGTTGAGCAACCTGACCGGGTTTGATCCGGACCAGCACATGGTAGCGTCGGAAGACATGATTGCCCTGGACCGCTGGATGGTCGACCGCGCCCTGCAGCTCCAGAACGAACTGCACGAAGACTACGGCAACTATGCCTTCCTTCGGATCTACCAGAAGGTGTACAACTTCTGTGAAGCCACCCTGGGTGGCTTCTACCTGGACATCATCAAGGACCGCCAGTACACCACCCAGGCCGACAGCCTGGCGCGACGTTCCTGCCAGACCGCGCTCTATCATGTAGCCGAAGCCCTGGTGCGCTGGATTGCGCCAATCCTGAGCTTCACCGCTGATGAAATCTGGCAGCACCTGCCGGGTAAGCGCGGCGACACCGTGTTCTACGAAACCTGGTACGAGGGCTTGACTGCACTGCCTGAAGGCTTCGAGTTAGGCCGTGACTACTGGCGCGAAATTTACGCTGTGAAAGAAGCGGTCAACAAGTGCCTGGAAGAAGTCCGTGCCCGTGGTGAAATCAAAGGCTCGTTGAGCGCGGAAGTGACTCTGTACTGCGAAGGTAGCCTGGCCGAGCGTCTGAACTATCTTGGTGAAGAGCTGCGCTTTGTGCTGATCACCTCTGAAGCCACCGTTAGGCCGGTGAGCGAAGCGGCCGGCGTAGAGCAAACCAACCTGGAAGGTCTGCTGGTGAAAGTGACCCCGGCGACTCACGCCAAGTGCGAGCGCTGCTGGCACCACCGTGAAGACGTGGGGCAGAACGAGCAGTACAGCGATCTGTGTGGCCGTTGCGTGACCAATGTGGAAGGCCCGGGTGAAACCCGCGCATACGCCTGATGGATGCGGTCATGACTGAAAGCACTGGCAGTAAACTGAAATGGCTGTGGCTGGCGGTGCTGGTCATCGCCATTGACCTGGGCACCAAAGCCATAGCCACCGCTATGCTGACCTACGGTAACCCGGTACCGGTGCTGCCCAGTTTCAACCTGACGCTACTGCACAACACTGGCGCGGCATTCAGCTTCCTGGCCGATGCCGCCGGGTGGCAGCGCTGGTTCTTTGTCACCCTGGCGGTCGTGGTCAGTGTGGTGCTGGTGGGATGGCTGAGAAAACTCAAAGTCGATGAAACCTGGACCGCGATTGCCATCGTATTGATCCTCGGTGGTGCCATCGGCAACGTATACGACCGGGTGGTGCATGGTTACGTGGTGGACTTCCTGCATTTCTACTGGCAGGACTGGCACTTCCCGGCCTTCAACCTGGCCGACACCGCCATCACCATTGGTGCTGCCATGATGATCATCGATGCATTCCGCAAACCCGCTGGTGCCAGCGGCGATGCTGACAGGAGCAACTGAACCCCATGAAAGAACTGCCCATCGATAAGGGAACCCGAGTAAAACTGCACTTCGCCCTGAAGTTTGAAGACGGCGAAACTGTGGATTCCACCTTCGACAAAGAGCCGGCTACCCTGGAAATCGGTGATGAAAACCTGCCGGAAAATTTCGAAGCCTACCTGATGGGCCTGAAAGCCTGCGACCACAAAACCTTTGAAGTGCCGCCGGAAAAAGCCTTCGGCCAGCGCAACCCCAGCAATATCCAGACCTTCAAGCGCCACGAATTCAGTGCTGACATGGTTCTGGAGCCGGGTGTGGTGATTTCCTTCGCCGACGCGCGCCAGCAGGAACTGCCCGGTGTGATCAAGCGGGTAGAAGGTGACCAGGTGGATGTGGACTTTAATCACCCGCTGGCAGGGCATACACTGAGCTTTGAAGTTCAGATTATCGACGTTGAACCAGCAGGGCCGACACACTGATTATGCACATTCGACTCGCTAACCCCCGTGGCTTCTGTGCCGGCGTAGACCGTGCCATAGAAATTGTAAACCGCGCGCTGGACGTGTTCGGAGCGCCCATCTACGTGCGCCACGAAGTGGTCCACAATAAATTCGTGGTAGACAACCTGCGCAACCGGGGCGCGATCTTTGTCGACGAGTTGGACGAAGTGCCCGACGACAAACTGGTGATCTTCAGTGCCCACGGCGTATCCCAGGCGGTACAGAACGAAGCCGCCCGGCGCGGCCTGAAAGTGTTCGACGCTACCTGCCCGCTGGTCACCAAAGTGCATATGGAAGTGATGCGTTACAGCCGTGATGGCCGCGAGTGCATCCTGATTGGCCACCATGGACACCCGGAAGTGGAAGGTACCATGGGCCAGTACGATCACAGCAACGGCGGCGACATCTATCTGGTGGAAGACGAAGCCGACGTGCAAAAGCTGGAAGTGAAAGACGCCAGCCGTTTGTCCTTCGTTACCCAAACCACGCTGTCCATGGACGATACCGCACGGGTAATCGACGCCCTGCGCGCCAAATTCCCGAAAATCGAAGGCCCCCGCAAAGACGACATCTGCTACGCCACCCAGAATCGGCAGGACGCGGTCAAGCAGTTGGCCGGTGACTGTGATCTGATGCTGGTGGTGGGCTCCCCCAACAGCTCCAACTCCAATCGCCTGCGGGAACTGGCTGAGCGCATGGGCACGCCTGCTTACCTGATTGATGAGGCTGCCCAGATAGAGCCGCAATGGCTTGAGGGCAAGAAGTCCGTAGGAGTCACTGCTGGAGCGTCGGCTCCGGAGGTGCTGGTTGCCGACGTGATTGCCCGACTCAAGGAGTTGGGCGGGGAAGAACCCGAGGAAGTCTCAGGCCGGGAGGAGAACATTGTCTTCTCGATGCCGAAAGAACTGAGGATTGACGCCCTTCAAATCGACTGAACCTGAAGGGCTATCAATTCTTTTGATGTTACCAGCAGCCCGCCTGGGCTGCGCCTCTGACGCCTTCATCGTTCAGCGTCAGCGTGCCGCAATCATCATTGGCTTGAGCACCCGTGGGGACCGCCTGCAGAGTATAGGTGTCTCGCGTCGCGTTCACGGAAAAGCTGATGTTATAAAACGCTGTGCCTGTTTGCGGCGATTGCGTGAAGGGCAATACTGGATTATTGCCACCATCTCTGTAGTCAAAGCCGTTTGAGTAGCGTCTTTCCATCCACTGGGCCAGTTCCAACAGGTCTGCCTGGGCTGTGGTTCGTCGGGTTTGTTCCACCTGGTTCTGGTAGAGCGGCAGGGCTATTGCAGCTATGATCGCGATGATTGCAACCGCGATCATGAGCTCGACCAATGTGAAACCGGCATTCGATTGAATCTTCAAGGTAATAGATCCTTACTCTGGAATGTGTTTTGGCGGATCAATCGCGTATAACGCTGAGACCCACCGCCACTGTTGGCCCCGAGCCGCCCGCAGTATCGGGCGACAGTTCCAGTCTGATGGAGTCTCCTGGCTGAATTTGCTGCAGCACCTGTTCTCGTGACCAGACGGTATTCCTGAACTGGACGAGTCTGTCGAGCGTGAAGGACTCATCATCGACGATCAGGATGGATTCCTCAGCGTGGATGGCGTTTATGGCCCCCTCGTAAAAACGATCATTTGTATTCATAGGTGTGCCGTCAGCGATCTCCTCCTGAGCCTGAAGGCCGGAAGAAATGGATATCGCGACCAATAGGGCGCCTAAACTGCCTAGGGTTTTCTTGTTGATTCGGCGAACGCCGAGAAGCTTGAACGGATTCTTCATGGTCAATCCCGTTTCTAGGTTGAGTCAGTTTTGGGACCAGCTTCTTAACGAAGCTGCTCCCAGGTCTGTCTTCCGATGTTTGTGTCGAGCGATCTGGCGCATAAGCCATCCTCGCATGGATCGCCGGGTGACAACTGAGTCGGGTCCAGCCCCGGAATGACGATCTCCGCGTCACCGTCGGACGTGGCTATGGTCCGGTTTTCGCCACCATACCCAACCTGGATACCACTGGGCGCATACCCCCCGGTAATATCGCCGGTATTGAATTTACCGTCGCTGTTCAGGTCGAAAACTGCCGTGTCTGAGGGCGCACCTGTGCTCAGCCTGAGGTCCATCAGAAACCCTGTTCGTCCGCTGCCACAGGGGTCGCGGTCTGGAATAACGGTCGTGAAACGCACCCGATCCGGGTTAACACCAAATGGGAAGGTGGCACGACTGATCACCCGTTCGCCTACCTTATTCCCGTTATAAGCCAGATCCAGGTACCAGCCACTTTGGGTTGTCAGGCTGTTGCCGGAGGTGTCTCGGACAATGAAGCTATTGGATCCATTTCCGGATGCCTTGCTGACACTGATACTTTCCTGTTTGGTGATGGTTTGCTCCAGCAGGTCTGAGCGCGCTAATCCGCTCTTGTTCAAATCATCCTTGATGGCATAAAGCGACTGAATATCGTAGTCACCTTCGTCCCCGCTGCGGAGGAAACTACCGGTGCCGAAGGCGACAACCAGTTCATCGCTGTCGTTTGGATTAAGCGCCACGCGCGGGGCCACAGTGATCGGCTGGCTATTTCCCGCTGGACTTTGCGCTGTAAATACCTTGGTCGCGGACCAATTAGACACTCGCCCTGTCAGGTCAAACCTCCAGAGGTTGCCCAACAGGTCTCCACCGTAGGCATAACGGGTTACCGGGTCGGTTTCAGGAAAGCTGGTTACTGTCACTGATGCCAGTCCATTGGGGCTGGTGGCAGAGCCTGCTCCAGTCTGTATTTCTTTGATCAGGGTACCGGTCTCAAGATCCACAACGAACAAGCTCGATTGCCCGCTGTCGCCATTGTAGCCATTGCCGAACAGGGCCACCCAGGTGCCATCGCCCAGCCGGGAAATCTGCGGATCGGTTACGCCATAGCCCAGGTTCGGGTGTGAAAACTCCCATAGAACGTCATCCGATGGAGAGAAAGAACCCGGGTTGGTGACATCAAGTGCGAAAACGGTTTTTCCACCGATGCCCATGCCTCCCAGCAGCACCGTGCGCCAGGACTGCGTCCCGCCGCCAGACTTGTCGATGTAGGCGTCCTGGACACGGGGTGTGCCATCCATGAAATATTTATGGGTGTAGTTGGGCTGCATCAGCTCAGAGATTCGTGCGTAGGTTTTTGACCCCGAGGGCAGCAATAGCTCGGAGGGGATGTAACCAAACAACTCTTCCCCGGTTTCGCTATTGAACGCATGGAGTATGCCGTCGTTTGCGGGTACGTAGAGCGCATCGACACGGTTTTGATACGAGGACGTGGACCTGAAATTCCGGTAAGCGACCCCCTCAGGGTCCGGGAGCCGGGCGAAACCATAGTTGGTTTTACCCACGAACTGAGGGTTGGCATTGATGATATCGCCCATCAGGCGCAAAACGCTGGCGCCACCGTCGTCCTGAACCAGCCGGTCTCTTAACGTCGGGTGGGCATTGTTATCCCCATGGAGCCATGCAATTCGATTGTGCCCAAGGTTGTCCTGGGTGGAGTTGAGCGTAGGGTCGGCGTTCAGAGCATTCTGCTGTGCCGTCGACAGATTCGACAGCGAGCTGGCCGATGCAAACTCCAGCTCAACCCCGGCACTGCCATTGTGGGTAATCAGCTTGCGCGCCTGCGGTTGAGTGCTGGCGAGGACTTCTTCAGCATTCCAGGCTTCTGAGCCTTGATCAAAATTGAAGGCGGTTAACGTTCCAGACCAGTCCTGACTCCTGAATCCAGCGAAGAAACCCAGGGAATCGGTGCGGAGCACTGCTGAACTCACTGCTGCCGAGGATGCAGAGGTTTCAGAACGTGCAATGACATCGCCCAGGAAGCCCTGGATTTCAGTGGTGAATTCGGTTGGATTCTGGGCGCTGGCATAACCGCCCCGGCCGTTAATGGCTGCGTGTAGCAGATCATCGATATTATCCGGGCTTTGGTCGGCGCCGGGCTCTGGCCAGTTAATGGTGATATTTTTGCTCGAGTCCAGTGCGGCCAGCGCGTCGGCTTCCTTGATGTCGCCGGTCACACCCAGGCCGATGGTAAACGTGGTCATGTGCTGCCAGAAGGCCGGATCTGTCGAAGAAACCGGCACTTTATTGGCCAGGTCCGTTCTCAAATCGGTCTTCCAGTATTTCATTGCCACGTCTGCGAGAGTGTTGGAATAGCTGTCCGAAAACGGCGACACCGCCTGGTAGGTGAAGTTTTTACCGTTGGGGTCGGGATTGTTGTAGGTGGGGCCACCGGTTCCATCCGCATTGCCTACCTGCGGACTGCTGCCGTTCCAGATACCATCGGTCATCAGGATTGAGAAACTCTGCCGACATTCAATGTGGGAGGTGTTGTCATTGGTGCCGGGCACTTCACCCCATGGACCACGGTTGTCGGTTCGGGAATAGTACTGACCCACGTCCTTGAGCGCGGTCCGCAACGGGGTGCCGCCATTGATGCTCTTACCGTGCAGCCAGGTCAGGAAGGTTTGTCGGCGTGCCGCTGTGTACGGACGCACCCCGCTCACCAGCGTGTCAGTATTAACACCATCAATGGTTCTTCCGTTGACGTTGATCGCGCCATAGCCAACTCTAATGTTCTCGGGGAGGTCGAAGAAGGCTTCAGTGATACCGGATTTTGCGGCCAATGCCCGGGTGCTGTAATAGGAAAACCAGTTGGCATAGTTCTGTTTTTCCTCGGCGGAGGCATTGTTTAGCAATACGGCTGTATAACAACTGTTTTGCCTGGGGTTGCTGTCACAACTCGTTGAGGAGTTGAACTGCATATAGAAGCCTTGCTCGATGCTGCCAATCTGGTCAAACCGAATATCATTGCGCAGGTCGTCCGTACCCTCTGATTGATCAAAACCGTTGACCCAGGCGTTGGTGTAGGACGAGTTCGGATACCGGCTACTGCCATCTGGCTTGTAGGGCGGCGTGTAGGTCACCGACGGGTCATAATAGATTTTATTGACGTGGCTGGAGTAGTAATAGTTGTTGCCCGCTCGCCCGCTCAAATCGTCTGGCATAAAACGCCAGCCCATGGAGCCCGAGTCGTCAAAAATGAAAACCAGGTTGGGATCCACTGATTCCTTCAGAAACAGTGGCACTTGTGACAGGTTTACCTGAGCGATCGCTGATTGTGCGGTCAGGATAGAAAACGCCGCACTGACACCGAAGGTGGTCAGCTTTGACAGCTTTCTCGACTGTAGCCGTTTGCGGAAGATTTTTTTCATAACTGGCTCTCCGGATGGAATGAGCAATCCTAATCTGATGTTCGTTTATGGTTTTCTTTATCACTGAGGCGGTAGCAGAACGGTTGACTGCAGAACCGTCACTGCCTCGGCACTGCCGCCTTGGGCTCGGGCAGTTGTCATATACCTCTCAAAGCAGGGTTGGCCCGGTTCAATCGGGCAGACATCGGCCAGTCGGGCAATGTGGTAAATCGGCTGTGCGCTGACATCCGGGCCGGCATTACCAACGCCCAGGCGAGTTGGATTGGTGCCATCCCAGAGCCACGGGGTCGCAATCAGCGGCTCATCGAAAGCCGTGAGGCGTGTCGGCAGACTGTTCAGAATATCGTCTTCTGCCTGTCGCAGGGCTGCTTCGGATGCCTGAAACGAAAGAGCTCCATCATGGGCGTTGCTGGCCATCCGTTCCTGCATGATGGATCCCTGCATGCCTCCGATAGCCAGCAGGGATATCAACAGCAGCATGACCAGGGCAATGATCAGGGTGGCGCCTTGCTGTTGTCCAGGAAACTGGCCATTCGCGAGCGGATAACCTGGGGAGACTGCGTCAATCATTGCATTCTACCTCTGATGGTGGTGGTGCCGACGGAAACCAGTCGAACTCGTCTGTCACCGTTGTTGGCCTGGGACACTTCGCTGCCCAGGACGTCAAACAACCGATCGTTTTCTTCATCAAGCACCTCGTCCCGACTGCGGGTGATTACCGCAAATCGGACGCTTGAAACCGAATCCCAGTTAGCCACGAGGTTGGCGGGAACATAATCGTCTGCGGCTTCGTCTCCAACCGTGTCGACGCCATACAGGAGTTGCAGCGTCTCGACCCCTGACACGAGTTCCTGTGGGGGTTCTAACGGTGTCATCAGTCGTCTGAACAGGGCGGGTTCTCCGTTGGTGCCCTGACCGATGTAGTAAGCCATAGAGGTAAATTCATACACGCGTGTTTCAGAGTCATATGCCAGGTTGAAATTGTTGCCATTATTGCCTGGTATGACATTGCCGCCTGCCATGGTCACTGAGCTCGAGTTGAAGTTGTTGCTCTTTTGAAACAACTCGCCTTCAGAACAGTCTCCCAGTGTTGCCAGTACGATCCGGTTGACGGGCACCTCGGAGTTATCAACGAGGTTGATGCTGTTGCCGTTCTGAGGGTTCGCTGCGTTTACAGGCACGCTCAGGGGGGTGAGGGCGTTTATAACGACCACGTCTGAATTGGCCAGTACCGAGCCGGCCAACTGGGCCGGCAGCTGCGCGCCAGCATTACCAGAGGACCAACTGCCCGCCCCCGGTGTGTTCAGAGCGGCGGGAAGGGTAACGCTGTCGCTGGGTCCTGTGCCGTTGAAATCCCAGCCCTGGACGGGCCGCCCCAATGGCATCAGCAGGCCACCATTCAATCGATTATCGACAACCTGGTCCAGCGGCCGGCCCATCTCTGCGAGGCAGCCAAAGCTGCCTGCGGACCGGAAATCCGGGGCGAGGATCGCAGACACAAAGCGTGCGCTCTCTTGTGCATGGGCAAGTCCCTGGGTTTGGCGATACGTTTCGTTTCCGCTCAGATAAATCTGTGTGACGCCAAGCGTCAACAGCAGGCCCAGTGCAACTGCAATCAGCAACTCCACGAGTGAAAGTCCGCGCTGGGATTGCCAACGGGGAGCGGAAGCGTGAGCTCTTGCTTGGATAGTGTGCGCCATCAGATCTGAGTCCTCACCACTACGGGGTTCATTGCCTGGTCGTTTTGATCCCAGTCGATCGTCACAGTGACCGTGTTGTTGAGGCCGTCAATGACAACTGTGCGTTCTGCATCCGGGAGCAGGCAAGCCAGGTTGTTTTCCCAGGTTGCCAGATCATTTGCAGCTACACTCCCGTTTGCCGGGACGAAGGATGTGTCGCAGGCGCCGCCATCAGCGCCTTGGGCATCGCCTTGAGCCAGTGCGTAGCCGGCGATGTTATCCGGATTGGCTCGAATTCGGTCAAGCAGATCCTCCGCCAGCAGAACCGCCTGGCTGCGGCTTTGCGATTGCGTGTTCATCTGCAGGGAGACCACCTGTGTCGATGCGACGCCCAGAATCCCGATACCGAGAATCAGGACGGTGACCAGTATCTCAATGAGTCCGATACCTGCCTGGCGGGTCAGAGCCATGGGGCTGTGCGAATTAACTGTGTGATTTAGGGAATTGATCGTCACGGGCATACTCCGTCTTCCACTTCAGTTCGCCCTACCGGACTGATTCGAATAGTCCGAAACCGTATATCCCCGGCAGCGCAGCCAACGGGAGCGACCGTAAATGTCTGGGCTGCCTGCGGTACCAGAAAACCTCGGCGGTCAAACACGATGTCGGCCGCTGATTCGGTATACGTCAGATTGCCGGGAGCCTCAAAAACACGAATCTGGTTGTTTGTGCAATCACCGGCAGCACCGCCCTCATGGACGCACCAGCCACTGTCGAGCCCGCCATCGGTGCTGAGGGTCACGTTCTCGCCACGCTTGATAGCTTCCGATCTGGCCAGCTTGATGGATGAAACAAGCAGGTTGGTACCTGATACCAGTCGGTTGTTATCGATTAACCTGCCAAATCCCGGAATGGCGATGGTTGCGACAAGCGCGAGAATGACCATCGTCACCATGAGCTCAATTAGCGTAAAACCCGCAGTTCTGTTCCTCATATGCCATCCTGCCCATTAATACAGTCTCAATTACAGCAGAATGAGTCTTACAGTCCATGAGTCTTGCGATAAAAGGTAGTTGTCAGGGAATGAGCGGTACGAGCGTCTGATAAAATGAGACCTCGTACCTGCTATCCCGGTGTGCGATCAGGAACAGACCACGGTGGTGCCCCACGGTAACCTGATGGTTCCGTCCCGGTCTTCGTCATCGAGGCTGCGTAGACGTCCGCCGATATTCAGGGCCAGGTAGCTCATTCTGATATCGTTTGGCTGGGTTCCGGAGCACACCACTATGCTCCCCATTGTGCCGCGGCTCATTCCGGTTGAAGCGAACTGGAAGTAGCCCCGGCCGGCGGTTCGAGTATGGAGTCTCGCCTGGTTGTCGTTGAGGTGGAAAACCTGATGGCTACGCCCATTATCCGGACGCTTGTCGTTGTCGGCGTCAAGGAACACGTGAACCGGTCGGTTCCAGTCGTCGATGCAGGATTGCGCCGGTGTAAGTGGGCATACCGTGATCACTGTCCTGCGGGTGACGGCCAGTGAGCGGGCACTGGCAAACATGCGATGGATCTGATTGACTGTATCCGTGTGGCGCGTTGAGGTGATCAGTTGGGGCCAGGAGACACTGGCCAAGGTAGCCAGAATGGCCATGATAGATAGCGTAAGGGTCAGCTCTATAAGCGTAAACCCGCCACTGCGTATTGTGTAACGCATAGCGAACGTCCTTGTCTGAGGTTATCTGATGAGCTCTGTACATCCTGTTCAGAGCCTGTCAATCCTAACCCAGGCCGCTGGCTTGATTCTAAGTACTGAGTCTACTTCTGGATTACTCCATCCCCAGTTTCTTCAACCGATACCTCAAGGCCCGAAAGCTGATCCCCAGTCTCTTGGCCGCCGCTGTTTTATTCCACCGTGTCGCTTCCAGTGCTTTTTCAATGGCCTGTCTCTCGATGCTTTCCAGATAGCCCTCAAGATCGATCTCACCCTCGGGCACCTGGGCTGCGGCAGCATCCGTTTCTGACTCCGTCTCTCTGGTCGCGGAGGCGGAGCCTGCTGGCACGACACCGCCGCCAAGATGCAGATCTCCGGCATCAATCAGGTCTTCATCGCACAGGGTAAAAGCGCGTTCCAGGATGTTCTCCAGTTCACGAACGTTACCGGGAAACTCGTAGCCTTTGAGTCGTTCGATGGCGGCCGCGGTGAGTTTGGCCGGGTCGCACTCGTATTCCCGCGCTATGCGTTGGAGAATGTGCTCGGCCAGCAGGGGGATATCCTCGGCGCGCTCGCGCAGCGGCGGAACGGCCAGTTCGATGACGTTGATCCGGTAGAACAGATCCTGGCGGAAGTCGCCTTCCTGCACCAGTTCCGGGAGGTTTTTGTGGGTGGCGCTGAGCACCCGGATGTCCACCGGCACTTCTTTGGTATCGCCGACCGGGCGGACGGCTTTCTCCTGGATAGCACGCAGCAGTTTTACCTGCATGGCCAGTGGGAGGTCGGCCACTTCGTCCAGAAACAGGGTGCCACCATCGGCAGAGCGGAACAGGCCCTGCTTGTTCTCGACGGCTCCGGTGAAGCTGCCCTTCTTGTGGCCAAAGAACTCGCTTTCCATCAATTCCGAGGGGATTGCGCCACAGTTCACTGCGATAAAGGGGCCGTCACTTCTGGGGCCTTGCAGGTGAATCATGCGGGCGACCAGCTCCTTGCCGCTGCCGGATTCGCCGCTGATAAACACCGGTGCCTGGCTTCTGGCGAGCTTTTTCGTCTGTGTGCGCAGTTTCCGGATTTGCGGCGAGTCGCCCAGAAGCAGGCCGGGCTCATCGGACTCGGCGGTTTCGCCGGTCTGGGGTTCTGACAGCTTCAGAGCGCTGTTGACCAGTTCCCGCAGGCGGGGCAGCTCCACGGGCTTGGATACGAAGTCAAAAGCGCCGGCTTTGAGCGATTCGATAGCCGTGTCCATGCTGCCATAGGCGGTGATCACTGCAACGGGGGTGCAGGGAGTGTGTTGCTGAATCCAGTGAACAAGGTCTATACCATTGCCGTCGGGCAGGTTCATGTCTGTCAGGCAGAGCTGGGGATTGTGCTGCTGCAGTAGTTCCCTGGCGCTGGCCAGATCGGGGGCGGTGTAGGTGGTAATGCCCATCCGGGTGAGGGTGATTTCCAGTAGATCCCGGATATCCGGCTCGTCGTCAACAATCAGCGCTGTCTGTGTAGTCATTCTGTGTCTTCGGTTCCCTGTTGAATTCAAACGCCCGATGGCCAGTTGGTCAGATCATTCGCCCGGGGTGAGCAAACGTTATGCGGAATCGGCACCCCGGCTGTCCGTCATCGACCAGCGACAGGTGTGCCTGGTTAGCTTCGCATAACTCCCTGGCCAGGTAGAGGCCAAGCCCGGTTCCGCTTTTATCCGTAGTGAAAAAGGGCTCGAATACGGAATGCCGATGCTCGGCACTGATGCCCGGGCCAAAATCCCGAACGTCCACGTAAGCCCGTTTGCCATCGGCCGTGGCGCCCGCAATTAATTGTATCCTGTTTTGCCCGGTCTGCTGTTTGCTGTACCGCAAACCATTGTCGCACAGATTCACCATCACCTGCTCAATCTGGCTCTTGTCGAAACGAGCCTGTGGAATCTGCTCGCTGATATTCAATTCGATCGTGGTGGCCGTTTCCCCATTCAGCGTCTGCACGAAATCATCCCGGAACTCGCGAAGCCATTGGCCGACATCTATCAGCTCGGAATTTGCGGTCCGGCGGCGAGAGAGATCCAGTACATTCTCGATGATGCCATTCACCCGTCGGGAGTGACGGCGAATGATATCGAGCATCCGAAGATCCCCCTCATCCAGGCTGGGGGATTCTTCCATTAACTGGGCTGCGTGGCTGATGGCGCCGAGAGGATTCCGGATTTCGTGAGCGATGCCAGCCGTTAATCGTCCTAGGGACGCCAGCTTCATCTGTTGGGCCTGCTGGGTCACTTTACTCATGTCTTCAATAAACACCAGAATCTGGTCGCCCCGTTCCTGGTCCAGTTGCGTGAAGTTGGCCTGCAAAAGCGGTGAGGTAGACGACGCCTGAAAGGGTTCAATCCGCATGTTGGGGTTTTTCAGCCAGCTTTCGAGCCCCTGCCTGAGCGGTTTAGGCAGTAGCCGTGCACGGGGCTCCAGATCTTCTCCATCGGCGCTCACACCGAACAGCAGTTCTTCGGCGGCGGCGTTGGCAAGCCGAATCTGGCCGAAACGATCAAGCACCAGGATGCCGGTACGCATGCGCTGGATGATCTGCTGGTTGATCTGTTCCAGTTCCTGAATGCTCCGTGCCCGGCTGCTGGCCAGGGCTTCGCTTCGGATCATCCGTTTTGAAATGCCCTGCAGGACAAAAGCCGCGGCAAAGTAGAGTATGCCCAGAGAGCCCGCCCGGACAATGTCGTCGGCGGTTTCATTGATGGCGAGTACCGCCCAGCCGGAGATGCCGAGAGAGCAGATGGCAGCCAGCGCCGCGTAGAAGGTGCCTATCCGGCTTGGTGTCAGAATATTGCCCGCCGCCACCGAAATGATAACCAGGTTGGCCAGGCCATTAGTGATACCGGTGCTGGCCAGTAACAGTCCATGCATCACCAGTATGTCGATCAGAATGGAGAGCGTGATATGCCGCTGTCGTGGCTGGAAGCCGGCAAGCAGTAGCAGTGCGGTAAAGCCATTGATTGCCAGGTAGGTAACCACGCCCGCCTGGTAGTACTCCAGCCAGCGGAACTTGCTGTCGGTGGTGAATGGATCGAAGAGCAGCAAGCCCAGCAGCATCAGGCTGATGACCACGCGATAATGATTGTAGATCCGGAACAGCCTTCCCTGTTGCTGCTTGGCCGGCGGCCCGAAAGCAGAGCGCTTGCTGTGTTTGTCGGCAGTGTCTTGAGCCATGGAGCGAGTCATCTGTCTGTGTGCGGGAGAAATCTTTGTTGTTGACGGGTTATAATAGCCTTTTAACGGCAACAAGTTACAGGAGCCAGTCCATGCCGGAAGCCGGTCAAACATCCGAGAGCCAGAACGCCGCCAGAAAACTCCGCGTTGTTATGGCGCAACTGGATTTCCTGGTTGGAGATATTCCGGGCAATACCGATCTGATTCTGGAGGCAACCCAGCGGGCCTGGGCGGAGCTTCAGGCCGATATCGTTGTCTTTCCGGAGCTGTGCCTGACCGGCTACCCGCCGGAGGATCTCCTGTTGCGCCCAAGTCTGGACCTTCGCGTGCGCGAAGCACTGGAAAAGCTGCAAAGTGCGGCACTGCCTCCGGTGATGGTCATCGGGGCTCCTATTCGCTCTGGAGGGTTGCTATATAATGCGGCGCTGGTGATTGAAGCTGGTCAGATTCGCGGTCGCTACTTCAAACGCTTCCCGCCGAACTACCAGGTTTTTGACGAAAAGCGCTATTTCGCCGAAGGTTCCGACACACTGGTGCTCGACATTAAAGGCCAGCCTGTCGGCATTACCGTGTGTGAGGATCTCTGGAAAGATGGCCCTGTGGAAGATGCGGCAGCCGCGGGTGCCCGACTTATCCTTAATCTCAATGCCTCGCCCTACGACATCGATAAACAGGCCCGTCGCAAGGCTTTGCTCGAGCGCAAGTCCCGGGAGAACCGGGTCAGCATCGTCTACGTGAACCTGGTGGGTGGTCAGGATGAGCTGGTGTTTGATGGCGGCTCCATGGTGTACGACCACTCGGGTGGGCTGTCTGCGGAGGTGTCTCAGTTCGAGGAGGGGCTGTACCCGGTGGATTTCCTGTGCGAGCACCATTGTCAGCCGATTTCTCGGCCATTACCGCCAGAACCGCAGCTGGAAGCCAATGTTTACAGTGCCTTGGTAACCGGCGTACGGGATTACGTCAACAAGAATGGTTTCAAGTCAGTGGTGTTGGGCCTGTCTGGCGGCATCGATTCGGCGGTTACACTGGCGGTTGCGGTGGATGCCCTGGGCAAGGAGCGTGTGCGCGCGGTGATGATGCCGTTCCGGTATACCTCCAGCATCAGCCTGGAAGATGCCGAGGCCGAGGCCACCGCCCTGGGTGTGCAGTATGACGTGTTCTCCATTGAGCCCATGTACGATGCCTTCATGGCGGCTCTGGCAGAACCTTTTGCAGGCACAAAGCCGGATACCACCGAGGAAAACCTTCAGGCCCGTCTGCGGGGCGTGCTGCTTATGTCACTGTCCAACAAGTTTGGCTCTTTGGTGCTTACGACCGGCAACAAGAGTGAAATGGCGGTTGGTTATTCCACGCTTTACGGTGACATGGCGGGTGGCTTTGATGTTCTGAAGGATGTGCCGAAAACGCTGGTTTTCCGGCTGGCGCGCTACCGCAATACCCTGTCACCAGTGATTCCGGAGCGGGTGATTACCCGCCCGCCCTCAGCCGAGCTGGCGCCAGACCAGAAAGATGAGGACAGCTTGCCGGGCTATGACGTGCTGGATCAGATTCTGAACCTATACGTGGAGCGTGATTACAGTGCCGATGCTATCGTCGCGGAAGGGTTTGAGCGCGAGGATGTGGACAGGGTGGTCAGGCTGGTTGATATCAATGAATACAAGCGCCGCCAGGCCCCCATCGGTGTTCGTATTACCGAACGGGGCTTTGGCAAAGACAGACGCTATCCCATTACCAATGGCTGGAAGAGCGGGAAGTAATCCCGCTCTTACTCATCCCCCATCAGACCGAAGGTCACCACGTTGGTCAATGAGCGGTTCTGGCGGCGAAGAAGATCCGATTCGTACTCACCGTTGTCATTGAAGGCGTCGCTGTTCGGGAAGTTTTTTCTCAGCGTGGCAATGGCATCGTTGGCGCCCTTTTTCAGCTCCAGAAAGCGGAAGGTATCCGCCATGATCATCAGAGCCTCTTCCACTGAAGGCGAAGACGGGTAGTTCTCCACTACGTAGCGAGCGCGGTTGTTGGCGGCCACGTAGGCCTCACGCTTGATGTAGTAGCGTGCGGCGTGCAGCTCCAGTTCAGCCATGCGGTTGCGGATGGCGATCATACGCTGGCGGGCGTCCAGGGCATATTCACTGTCCGGAAACCGGTTCAGCAGCTGTGAGAAATCGCGGAAGGCCTGCAGCTGCTCGCCGGGATTGCGCGCGGCCACATCAACAGGGAAGTAGCGGGCGGCCAGGCCAAGGTCCAGGTTGTAGGAGGCTAGCCCTCTCATATAGAGGGCATAGTCCAGGTGATCACTCTGCGGATTCAGGCGCATGAAGCGGTCGGCGGCGGCCCGGGAGCCTTCAAGGTCGAGGTTCTGATAACGGGCAAAGATCAGATCGAGCTGAGCCTGTTCGGCATAGCGGCCGAATGGATAATAGGTTTCCAGGGCATCCAGGTTCTGTTCGGCTTCGTTGAAGTTGCCCGAGTTCATGGCCTCACGGGCATTCTCGTAATAGGTCTGTTCCGGCAGGACTTCCACCTCCTTCTGGGACGCACAGCCGGCGGCTAGCGCAAAAAGTGTGGAAAGTAGCAGTAATCGAACGACTGATCTCATGCCGGAATCCCGTATAATGTTCAGAACTTGTGGTTGGATTGGTCATTGTAACGGGGAAGGCTGTCTGTGTGCAGTGTTTCCCGATATTGGCACCAGAATCTGACCGAAACGTAACATCGCCGCCTGTCCGGCGGCCGTCTGCGCCAGAAACCAACGGCGAAAACGAGGCTGAATGACTTCCGAAAACCGAATTACCGGCCAATTTACCGTACCGCCGGAACTCAGCGACAAGCGGCTGGATCAGGCCGCGGCGGAGCTGATGCCCGAGCATTCCCGCTCCCGCCTGCAATCCTGGATCAAGAGCGGAGCCCTGACGGTGAACGGTAAATCCCGCAAGCCGCGGGACAAGGTAATGATGGGCGATTCCCTGGCGCTCAATGCTGAGCCTGAAGTGCAGGTGACCTGGGAAGCCGAACCCATCAGCCTGGATATCGTCTACGAAGATGAGCACTTGCTGGTGATTAACAAGCCGGCCGGGTTGGTGGTGCACCCAGCGGCCGGCCATTCTGATGGCACGCTGGTGAACGCCCTGCTGAATTACGCGCCGGAAGTGGAAAACCTGCCGAGGGCAGGTATTGTTCACCGCCTGGACAAGGATACCTCCGGCATCATGGTGGTGGCCCGCAGCCTGATTGCACATACCTCCCTGGTAGACCAGCTGCAAACACGCACGATGGGGCGGGAGTATGAGGCCGTGGTGGTGGGCGCGCTGACCGGTGGTGCAACAGTTGACGCACCTATTGGCCGTCATCCGCAGGATCGTAAACGCATGGCCGTGGTTTCCAGTGGCAAACCGGCGGTCACCCATTACCGCCTGCTGGAGCGTTTTGCCGCGCATACCCTGGTTCGTTGCAAGCTGGAAAGTGGCCGCACCCATCAGATCCGTGTGCACATGGCGCATGTGCGCCACCCGCTGGTTGGTGATCCTGCCTACGGTGGGCGTCTGCGGTTGCCCAAAGGCACTACAGAGGAGCTTCGGGATGTACTGGCTGCGTTCACCCGGCAGGCCCTGCATGCGAGACAGTTGACCCTTGAGCATCCGGAAACGGGTGAGATTCTGAGCTGGGAGGTGCCGCTACCAGAGGATATGGTTCACCTGATCGAAGCTCTGCGCAAACACGCCCGGGAGCTGGAAGAACGTGATTTCTGACAACTACATCCTGAGGCCGAGTTGGTCCGCACCGGGGGCGGTGCAAGCCATGTGCACGACTCGCAAGGGAGGCGTCAGTGAGGCGCCGTGGAGTTCGCTCAACCTCGGGGATCATGTCGGGGATAGCCCTGAATCTGTCGCCGAAAACCGGCAGCGCCTGGCCCGCTTCACGGGGTTAGAGGTGGATCGGATTGGCTGGTTGAATCAGGTGCATGGTGCGAGGGTGGTCGAGCTTACACCCGACAACGCTCAACAGGTTCCTGAAGCGGATGCCAGTTTCACCCGATCGCCCGGCCTTAGTTGTGCCATTCTGACTGCCGACTGCCTGCCCGTAGTGATTGCGGATTCCGATGGAACCGTAGTGGGGGCTGCTCACGCCGGCTGGCGCAGCCTCAGCGGAGGCGTGCTGGAAAACCTGGTCAGTGCGATGGCGGTTGAGCCTGACAAGCTTTCGGCCTGGCTGGGCCCCGCCATTGGTCCCGACAGTTTCGAAGTTGGCCCGGAAGTGCGCGAAGCGTTTGTTCAGCACAGTCCGGAAGCTGCGAAAGCCTTTGACACCAAGGGTGCCCGCCCGGGCCATTTCATGGCCGATATCTACAGTCTGGCAACCCTGCGTCTGAGTCAGGTTGGTGTCTCGTCCGTCGCTGGCGGTAGTCTGTGCACCGTTCAGGATCGGGAATGGTTCTTTTCCTATCGCCGGGATGGTCAAACCGGCCGTATGGCCACCCTGGTCTGGCTAAAATCCTGAAGTCTCGATAGCTCTTCCTGATGTGTTAACTGACAGCCGTCAAATTTCTGACGAATTGCGGTCTGCCCAACTTGAACTCCCCCCACTTGCCCCTACATTAAGTTTCAAAGCAATCGGAATATCCGGACCACAGGGTTGATCGGTATTCACTACGAATTTTGGGGATAAGAGCACATGAGAATCGACAAGCTCACCAGCAAGCTGCAAACCGCGTTGGCGGATGCGCAGTCCATCGCGGTTGGCAAAGACCATAACTTCATCGAGCCCGTGCATCTGATGCAGGCCCTGCTGGACCAGCAGGGAAGCTCCATTAAACCGCTGCTCAAACAAGTGGGGGTTGAGCCCGGCCGGGTAAGACAGGCCGTGGCGAAGGAAATTGAGAACCTGCCGGAGGTGCAGGGCAATGCCGGCGATGTGTCCATGTCGAACGACATGGGGCGACTGTTTAACATTTCCGACAAGCTGGCCCAGAAGCGGGGTGACCAGTTCATATCCAGTGAGCTGGTTCTGCTGGCGGCGGTTGAAGACCGCGGTTCCCTGGGGCGCATTCTGCGAGAGCAAGGCGTTGACAAGGCCGCGCTGGAAAAGGCCATTGACGAAGTGCGCGGGGGAGAGTCGGTGAACGATGCCGGCGCGGAGGAAAACCGTCAGGCCCTGTCAAAGTACACCATTGATCTTACCGAGCGGGCCGAGGCCGGCAAGCTGGACCCGGTGATTGGTCGCGACGATGAAATCCGTCGCACCATTCAGGTACTGCAACGCCGGCGCAAGAACAACCCCGTGCTGATCGGTGAGCCCGGTGTGGGTAAAACCGCGATTGTGGAGGGGCTGGCTCAGCGTATCGTCAACGGAGAGGTGCCCGATGGCCTGAAAGACAAGAAAGTACTGTCGCTGGACATGGGCGCATTGATTGCCGGCGCCAAGTTCCGAGGTGAGTTTGAGGAGCGCCTGAAGGCAGTGCTTAATGAGCTGTCGAAACAGGAAGGCCAGATCATCCTGTTCATTGACGAGATCCACACCATGGTGGGCGCCGGTAAAGCCGAAGGTTCCATGGATGCCGGCAACATGCTGAAGCCGGCCCTGGCCCGGGGCGAGTTGCACTGTGTCGGCGCCACCACGCTGAATGAGTACCGGGAAAATATTGAAAAAGACGCAGCACTGGAGCGCCGTTTCCAGAAAGTGCTGGTCAGCGAGCCCAGTGAGGAAGATACCATCGCCATCCTGCGTGGGCTGAAAGAGCGCTATGAGGTTCACCATGGGGTTGAGGTAACGGATGGCGCCATCATCGCGGCCGCCAAGCTGTCTCATCGATATATTACCGATCGTCAGTTGCCGGATAAGGCCATTGACCTGGTGGATGAAGCGGCCAGCCAGATCCGTATGGAAATGGACTCCAAGCCTGAGGCTCTGGATCGTCTGGAGCGCCGGCTGATTCAGCTCAAGATTGAGCGGGAAGCCCTGAAAAAGGAAACCGACGCAGCCTCTAAGAAGCGGTTGGAAGAGCTGTCGGCGGTTATTGGCAATGTTGAGCGCGAATACGCCGACCTTGAGGAAGTCTGGAACACTGAAAAGGCGGCTCTGCACGGCTCCCAGAAGATCAAGAGCCAGCTGGAGCAGGCCCGGATTGACCTGGAGAATGCCCGCCGTGCAGGGGATCTGGGTAAGATGTCCGAGCTGCAGTACGGCAAGATCCCGGAGCTGGAGCGCCAACTGGATATGGCCAGCCAGGCGGAAATGATGGAAATGAAGCTGTTGCGCAACCGGGTCACGGATGAAGAAATTGCGGAAATCGTTTCAAAGTGGACCGGGATTCCGGTATCCAAGATGCTGGAGGGGGAGCGCGACAAGCTGATGCGCATGGAGGAAGCCCTCCACGATCGGGTCATTGGCCAGGATGAGGCCGTGGAAGCGGTATCCAATGCGGTGCGCCGGTCCCGGGCTGGACTGTCGGATCCGAATCGTCCCAATGGTTCTTTCTTGTTCCTCGGGCCGACCGGGGTGGGGAAGACCGAGTTGTGCAAGGCGCTGGCAAACTTCCTGTTCGATACCGAAGAGGCCATGGTTCGCATCGATATGTCGGAATTCATGGAGAAGCACTCGGTCGCCCGTTTGATTGGTGCGCCTCCCGGATATGTGGGGTATGAAGAGGGTGGCTACCTGACCGAGGCCGTGCGTCGCCGGCCCTACTCGGTTCTGCTTCTGGATGAGGTTGAAAAGGCGCACCCGGATGTCTTCAACATCCTGCTTCAGGTGCTGGATGATGGGCGTCTGACCGATGGTCAGGGTCGCACGGTCGACTTCCGCAACACAGTGGTGGTGATGACCTCAAATCTGGGTTCCCACATCATTCAGGAGAAGGCCGGAGAAGAGAACTACGAAGACATGAAGTCGGCGGTGATGGAAGTGGTTGGCTCTCATTTCCGGCCGGAGTTCATTAATCGTGTGGATGAAGTTGTGGTGTTCCATCCGCTGGCGGAGTCCCAGATTCAGGGCATCGCCCGTATCCAGATTGAGAATCTGGCTCGTCGCCTGAAGGATCAGGATATGAAGCTGGAGCTCGGAGACGACGTGATGCAGTTGCTGGCGGAAGTGGGGTACGACCCGGTTTATGGCGCTCGGCCGCTGAAGCGGGCGATTCAGCGCATGATCGAAAATCCGCTGGCGCAGAAGCTGCTACAGGGTGACTTTGTGCCCGGCGATACCATTCGCGCAACGGTTCAGGAAGACCGGCTGGTGTTCAGTAAGAACGGCTGAGGGCGGGACCTCAGCTGCTGAAAAAGAAAAGGGCGGAAGGCACGAGTCTCCGCCCTTTTCTGTTCTCCGAACCTTCGGGTTTAACGCTCGCTACTGCCTTCTTGTTCCGGGCCACAGTTTTCGTCTGCAATTTCCTGGAATTTCTGGCGCTGCTGCTCGATTTCCTCAGGGCTCAGATACCGGGTTTCACCGTTTTCCTCCACGCGGATACGAGCGTTGCTGTTGATCACCTCAAGATTGGAGCGTGCCGTGGCGCAATTGGCTTCGCGCTGTTTCCGGCGAGCTTCCTCAACCGCAGATTCTTCTCGTTGCTGTTGCTCTGCCGCCTGCTGCTCCTGCAGTTCGCCCAGCTGTTCCTGGGCGCTTCGCCGCTGCACACCAGCACCCTGACTGGTGCCGGAACGAACGTTGACCTGCTCTGCGTTCTGGCCGGTTGGCTGCCGGTCGCCAAAGTGCGTTACACCGTTCTCGTCTGTCCACTTATAGACCGAAGCGCTGGTCGCAAGGCCGGGTGCGGCCGCCATCAATACCGTCAGCAATAATATTTTTCGGTTCATGTCTCTGCTCGTCACTTGGTTACTGCCTGTGGCTATCATGCCATCGGATGGCCGGATTTTCCTGTCTCTGGTTCAAAATCTTGCACGCAGTTTTGCACAGTATGGCAGAGAGAGGCGAATTCCGGGGTAATTAAGCCACAGCGCCTATTGACAGCGAGTTTCCCGCTGTCAGAATTACCGATTGCCTGAAGACTGGGGTCAATACGGCAGGCAATCCCGAGCGAGTATCCCCCGTTAATCACCACACTGCGTTCGCCAGCGCTTGGCGGGCCTTGGTTGTTGCTTACGTGCAACCCGTTGATTGGCCGTTCTCCGCAACCCTCAGGAGGGCGGCTGGCCAGGAGACAACCTCTTTAGTTTTAGTGTGGAGGAGTACGCCGGTTCCGCTTTCACAAGAAGCAGGGAAACCGAGAATCCAGGCAACCGGGGCGTAACCCGGCTCATTCACTCGTAGAAGAGGGTAGAAAATCGTGGAGTTATTGTCTGGCGCCGATATGCTGATCCGCTCCCTGCAGGATGAAGGGATCGAATACATATACGGCTATCCGGGTGGTGCAGCCCTTCATATTTATGATGCGCTGTTCAGGCAGGACAAAGTCAAGCATATTCTGGTTCGGCACGAACAGGCGGCGGTCCACATGGCCGACGGCTATGCCCGTGCAACCGGAAAACCAGGTACCGTACTGGTGACCTCGGGTCCTGGAGCCACCAACACTATTACCGGCATTGCCACCGCGTTCATGGATTCCATCCCCATGGTGGTTCTGTGCGGCCAGGTTGCATCCACCCTTATTGGTGAGGATGCCTTCCAGGAAACCGATATGATCGGTGTTTCCCGTCCGGTGGTTAAGCACAATCTGAGCGTTCGTCACCCCGAGGAAATCCCTGAGGTAATCCGCAAGGCATACTACATCGCTGCTACCGGTCGTCCCGGTCCGGTTGTGGTTGATATCCCGAAGGATATGACCACACCGAATGAGCGCTATGAGTACTCCTATCCCAAGAAGGTCAAGCTGCGCTCCTATAACCCGGCGGTTCGTGGCCATGCCGGTCAGATCAAAAAAGCCGTCGACATGCTGATGGCGGCCAAACGCCCGGTCATCTATGCCGGCGGCGGTGTGATCCTGGGCAAGGCTTCCAGCCAGTTGACCGAGCTGACCCGGACCCTGGGCTTCCCTATCACCAACACCCTGATGGGCATCGGTTGCTATCCGGCGACTGACAAACAGCACCTGGGCTGGCTGGGTATGCACGGTACCTATGAAGCCAACATGGCGATGCACCATTCAGATCTGATTCTCTGTGTGGGCGCGCGCTTTGATGATCGCGTGACCAACGCCACCGAGAAGTTCTGCCCGGGCGCGCGCATTATTCATATCGATATCGACCCGGCATCTATCTCAAAGACCATAGATGCAGACGTGCCCATTGTCGGCCCGGTGGATGCGGTACTGAAAGAAATGCTGTCGCTGGTAAAAGAATCCAGGGACAAGCCGGATGCCGAGGCGCTGGCATCGTGGTGGAAGCAGATTGAAGAGTGGCGCGCGTTCCACGGCATGCGTTACGAGACCAGCCCGGATGTAATCAAGCCCCAGGAAGTGGTCGAGATGCTCTGGAAGCTCACCAATGGTGATGCCTTCGTAACCACCGATGTAGGTCAGCACCAGATGTTTGCTGCCCAGTACTACAAGTTTGACAAGCCGAACCGATGGATCAACTCCGGTGGCCTCGGCACCATGGGCTTCGGCCTGCCAGCCGCCATGGGCATCAAACTGACCCATCCGGAAGATGAAGTGCTGTGCTTCACTGGTGAAGGCAGTATCCAGATGAATATCCAGGAACTGTCCACCTGCAAGCAGTACGATCTGCCGGTGAAGATCATCAACCTGAATAACCAGGCTCTGGGCATGGTTAAGCAGTGGCAGGACATGAATTACGAGTCCCGCCATTCCCAGTCTTACATGGAGTCTTTGCCGGACTTCATCAAGCTGGCGGAAGCGTATGGTCATGTGGGTGTGCGCATTGATCGCAAGGAAGACCTGGAGCCCAAGCTCAAGGAAGTCCTGGCCATGAAAGACAAACTGGTGTTTGTCGATATCTATGTGGACCGCTTTGAGCATGTCTATCCCATGCAGGTCGCTCGAGGATCCATGAAAGACATGTGGCTCAGCAAAACGGAGAGGGTGTGATCATGCGTCGAATCATTTCTGTTTTGCTGGAAAACGAACCCGGCGCACTGTCTCGTGTGGTTGGCCTGTTTTCGCAGCGCAACTACAACATCGAAACCCTGACCGTAGCGCCCACGGAAGACGAAACCCTGTCTCGCCTGACTGTCACCACGACAGGTTCCGACAAGGTGATCGAGCAGATCACCAAGCAGCTGAACAAGCTGATCGAAGTGGTCAAGCTGGTGGATCTGACCGAGGGCGCTCACATAGAGCGGGAGCTGATGCTGGTCAAGCTCAAGGCAACCGGATCCCAGCGTGCCGAGATCAAGCGCACGGTGGATATCTTCCGTGGCCAGATTGTGGATGTCACCAGTTCTGTCTACACCGTGCAGCTTGCCGGCGACAGTGAAAAGCTGGATGGCTTCATTCAGGCAGTGGGCACTTCGGGTGTTCTGGAAGTTGTTCGCACTGGCGTATCTGGCATTGCCCGTGGCGAAAAGGTACTCAGCCTGTAAGGGCTGCCGAAACAAATCGAAAATCATGGCCCCGAGGGGCCATTACATACATATAGAGGTTTCTCATGCAGGTTTATTACGATAAAGATTGTGATCTTTCCATCATCCAAGGCAAGAAAGTTGCCATTCTGGGCTTCGGCTCTCAGGGCCACGCCCACGCGTGCAACCTGAAGGATTCCGGTGTAGACGTGGTTGTTGGTCTGCGTTCCGGTTCATCCTCCATCGCCAAGGCTGAAGCCTATGGACTGAAGACCAGCGATGTGGCTTCTGCCGTTGCATCTGCAGACGTGGTCATGGTTCTGACGCCGGACGAGTTCCAGGCCCAGCTGTACCGTGAGGAAATCGAGCCGAACCTGAAGCAGGGTGCTACCCTGGCCTTCGCTCACGGCTTCGCGATTCACTACAACCAGATCGTTCCGCGCAAAGATCTGGACGTGATCATGGTTGCCCCGAAGGCTCCGGGCCACACTGTGCGCACCGAGTTCACCAAGGGCGGTGGTATCCCTGACCTGATTGCGATCTTCCAGGACGCGTCCGGCAACGCCAAGAACGTAGCCCTGTCCTACGCCAGCGGCATCGGCGGCGGCCGTACCGGTATCATCGAAACCACCTTCAAAGACGAAACCGAAACCGATCTGTTCGGTGAGCAGGCGGTTCTGTGTGGTGGCGCGGTTGAGCTGGTTAAAGCCGGCTTCGAAACCCTGACCGAAGCGGGCTACGCTCCGGAAATGGCGTACTTCGAGTGTCTGCACGAGCTGAAGCTGATCGTTGACCTGATGTACGAAGGCGGCATCGCCAACATGAATTACTCCATCTCCAACAACGCCGAGTACGGTGAGTACGTAACCGGTCCGGAGGTGATCAACGAGCAGTCCCGCGAAGCCATGCGCAACGCACTGAAGCGCATCCAGAGCGGCGAATACGCCAAGATGTTCA
The DNA here is from genome assembly GCF_016464145.1 of Marinobacter sp. bablab_jr008. NCBI lineage: Bacteria > Pseudomonadati > Pseudomonadota > Gammaproteobacteria > Pseudomonadales > Marinobacteraceae > Marinobacter > Marinobacter sp. bablab_jr008. The sequence goes on along the minus strand of NZ_JACDWW010000062.1, from coordinate 3,045 downwards.
TCTCTGAAGGTGCCCTGAACTATCCGTCCATGACCGCTCGCCGTCGCCAGAATGCGGCTCACGAGATCGAGACCGTGGGCGAGAAGCTGCGTTCCATGATGCCGTGGATTTCCGCGAACAAGATCGTGGACAAAGACAAGAACTGATCCGGATTTTCGGTAAGGTTTGGAAACGCGGCCCCTTGTGGCCGCGTTTTTCGTTTATACTCCGCCCAAATGCTTTCCGGAGTTTATGGAATGACTGAAGAAAAGAATACCGTGGAAAAATCAGAAACCAGGAAAGCCGCAGATCCGGAAATTGAGCCCGGTGAAGTGGTTGAAGAGGAGCTTGTTGAGGGGACCAAGGTTCGTCGCAAAGGCATTTACCTGCTTCCCAACGCGCTGACGACTGCCTCTCTGTTCTCTGGATTCTATGCGATTGTTTCTGCCGCCAATGGTGTCTTCGACAATGCTGCTATTGCCATTTTTGTGTCCATGATTCTGGATGGGCTGGATGGCCGTGTCGCCCGGATGACAAATACCCAGAGCAAATTCGGTGAGGAATACGACAGCCTTGCCGACATGGTGGCCTTCGGTGTTGCGCCCGGCCTGGTGGCCTTTTTCTGGTCCCTCAACGGATTGGACAAAGTGGGCTGGGTGGTTACGTTCATCTACGTGGCTGGCGCAGCATTGCGGTTGGCTCGGTTCAATACCCAGATCGGCTCCGTGGACAAAAAATACTTTGTGGGCCTGCCCAGTCCATCGGCAGCTGCCTGTGTTGCGGGGCTGGTGTGGTGTTTCCACAGTTTCGAGCCATCGTCCTGGCTGACGTTGCTGACAATTATCGTTGTGGCCGGAACCGGTGTGCTGATGGTCAGCAATATTCTTTACCGCAGCTTCAAGGATCTCGATCTTCGAGGTCGGGTGCCTTTCGCGGCAATACTTCTGGTGGTGCTGGTGTTTGTGGTGATCGCCCTTGATCCCGCCACCGTACTCTTCACCGGGTTCCTGATTTACGCACTTTCCGGCCCGGTCCGGGCTCTGTTCCGTCGCAAGCCGGCCCGCGCTCGGTAGGACTTACCCCTCGGCCGAGTGAATCGGCCGGGAATTTTCTCGGGAACCTCCGGTCAGTTACCTCAAGTAATGAATTGGAGGTTCCCGATGCTTATCAAGCGCCGCCCGTCGTGGGCTCTGTCAGAATCTGAAGTGACGCCTGAGTCCGTCTACCTGAACCGGCGGAAATTCATGGCCGGGACGATGGCATCCGCTGCGGCGCTGACCATGCCGGCCCTTCTCAAGGCGGAGGAGGGCGGAATTCCTGGCGACGCCCTGCAGTATAAGGCCATGCCGGCGTTTTCTACCGACGAAAAGAAAGCGCCTTACCCCGCGATTACTTCCTACAACAACTTTTATGAGTTTGGTACGGACAAAGGCGACCCTGCGCGCTATGCCGATGCCATGTCGGTCGATCCCTGGTCTGTATCTGTCGAAGGTGAATGTGCAAAGACAGGCGCCTATGCGCTGGAAGATCTGCTGAAGCCTCACCAGTATCAGGAGCGTATTTACCGGTTGCGTTGTGTGGAAGCCTGGTCGATGGTGATTCCGTGGGTCGGTGTGCCGTTGGCCGAAGTGCTCGCCAGTCTGCAGCCGACATCAAAAGCTAAATACGTCTACTTCGAAACGCTTCATGATCCGGACCAGATGCGTGGGCAGCGCTCCATGTTCAGCGTGATTGACTGGCCCTACCGGGAGGGGCTCCGGATGGACGAGGCCATGAACGAGTTGTCGTTTCTGGCCATTGGTTTGTACGGCAAGACCCTGCCAAACCAGAATGGTGCGCCGATCCGCCTGGTTGTGCCGTGGAAGTATGGCTTCAAGAGCATCAAGTCGATCGTCCGTATCCGCTTCATGGAGGAGCGACCCAAGACCAGCTGGGAGATGATTGCGCCTGAAGAGTATGGCTTCTATGCCAACGTGAATCCGGAAGTGGATCATCCGCGCTGGAGTCAGAAACGTGAGCGTCGCCTGCCCTCTGGTTTGTTGAGTCCGAACTGGATCGAGACAGTGAAGTTTAACGGCTATGGTGAACAGGTCGCTCATCTATACAAGGATATGGATCTTTCCAGGTATTATTGATGGCATCCAAGGCTTCTCGTCAATTTCCCTATGCTCCGGTTAAAGTCCTGGTTTTTCTGTCCTGCCTGATTCCGCTCGCGTTGATCGGGTGGGACATCCAGAGTGGTAATCTGGGGCCTGATCCAGGCCAGACCATTACAGAAGCGCTCGGTATCGCAGCGTTCCAGTTTCTACTGATAACGCTTTTAATATCGCCATTGCGGAAAATCACAGGTTGGGCCGGTTGGCTCCGATTCCGCAGGATGCTGGGCCTGTACGCTTTCTTCTATGCGACTTTGCATGTGCTCGCCTTTCTCCAGTTTATCCTTGGTTGGTTTGATCTCTGGGCAACCTTTACCAAACGCCCCTATATCATCGCGGGCGGGTTGGCCTTCCTGTTGATGGTTCCGCTGGCGGCAACGTCTACCAGAGGCATGATGAAAAGAGTGGGGCGTGGCTGGAAACCATTACATCGTCTTATCTACAGTTCGGCGGTTCTGGCCTGGGTTCATTTCCTGTGGCAGGCACGCAGCGATGTGACCGAAATGATGATCTACGGGTTGGCGCTGGCTGTAATACTGGGTGCCAGGGTGTACTGGTCTGGTTTCTCCACCCTCATTCCTCTGAAAAGAACGTGATTTTGGTCAAGTTCTAAACGTTTTGGTGGGTGTTTGATCACTCGCATAGGTGGAAACCGAAGCCCGGTAAAATAAATTGAAAATGGGCGTTGACAGTTTTCCTGAGGGCTGTAGAATGCGCACCACTTCTGAGGGACACGGCAGACAACGCCGGTTCACGAGGAACGCAACTGCTTGAAAGTGTTCGAAAATTTGCTTCAAAAATTCTTCGAAAAAAGTGGTTGACAGGGCAGCGGAACGATGTAGAATACGCGGCCTTGATTGAGCAACAGCTCAAACGCTCTTTAAAAAGTTAACCAAGTAATTCGTGTGGG
>NZ_JACDWW010000061.1:0-79904 GCF_016464145.1 Marinobacter sp. bablab_jr008 | reverse complement strand
GAAATGGTAATGCCGGGTGACAACGTGAAAATGACCGTCACCCTGATCGCTCCGATCGCCATGGAAGATGGCCTGCGCTTCGCGATTCGCGAAGGTGGTCGTACCGTTGGTGCCGGCGTGGTCGCCAAGATCATCGAGTAATCTGCTCGATTGATCAGGAAAAAGGGGCTGAGCGTTCAGCCCCTTTTTCTGTTTAGGTCGCAAATGTCGCTCAACCCTGTCAATGGCAATGCTGTTGACAGGGTTGGGTATTATGCATACAATGCGGCTCCTTTTTTTGAAGGTCGGCTAACTAGTAGCTGCTACGAGTGGAGTTTGGTGCATCATGCAAAGCCAAAAAATTCGAATCCGGTTGAAGGCGTTTGATTATCGCCTGATCGACCAGTCCACGCAGGAGATTGTCGATACCGCCAAGCGGACCGGCGCTCAGGTGCGTGGTCCCATTCCTCTGCCGACGCGGAAGGAAAAGTACACGGTATTGATCTCTCCGCACGTCAACAAAGACGCGCGTGATCAGTATGAAATTCGTACGCATAAGCGTCTGCTCGACATTGTTGAGCCGACGGAAAAGACAGTAGATGCTCTGATGAAACTGGACCTGGCAGCAGGTGTAGACGTTCAGATCAGCCTCGGCTAATACCGCCCGGTATTAGTCTGTGTAACTGTCATAGGCCATAGAGGGTGCAAGCCCCGTACACTTAAGAGGTGAAACATGGCAATTGGTGTTGTCGGTCGTAAGGCCGGTATGACCCGTATTTTTACGGATGAAGGGCAGGCGCTGCCTGTCACGGTAATTGAGGTTGAGCCCAACCGCATTACCCAACTCAAGACCCTCGAAAGCGACGGCTACCGTGCAGTGCAGGTAACCGTAGGTTCTCGTCGTTCCTCCCGTGTAAACAAGGCGGCTGCCGGGCACTTTGCAAAAGCAGGTGTTGAAGCTGGTCGTGGCGTTTGGGAATTCCGTCTGGCTGATGGCGAAGGTGAAGACCTGGCCGCCGGTGGCGAGCTGACCGTTTCCGTGTTTGAAGACGGTCAGGTGGTTGACGCAGTAGGTCAGTCCAAGGGTAAGGGCTTCCAGGGCGGTGTTAAGCGCTGGAATTTCTCCATGCAGGACGCTACTCACGGTAACTCCCTGTCTCATCGTGCTCCGGGTTCCATTGGTCAGAACCAGACTCCGGGTAAGGTGTTCAAGGGCAAGAAGATGGCCGGTCAGATGGGTAATGCGCAGGTTACTGTGCAGAACCTGAAGATCGTCCGTGTCGATGCCGAGCGCAACCTGCTGCTGGTAAGTGGTGCCGTACCTGGCGCAACTGGCGGCGACGTTGTCATCAAGCCTGCAGTTAAAGCCTGAGGAGCGGTGCGATGGAATTGACAATTACTGGTAGCGGCAAGGGGATTTCTGTTTCCGACGCTGCGTTTGCCAAAGATTTTAATGAAGCTCTGGTGCATCAGGTGGTTACTGCTTACATGGCAGCTGGCCGTCAGGGTACCAAGGCCCAGAAGACACGTTCCGAAGTCAGTGGTGGTGGCAAGAAGCCATGGCGCCAGAAGGGTACTGGTCGTGCCCGTGCTGGTACCATTCGTAGCCCGATCTGGCGTTCAGGCGGCGTAACCTTTGCTGCCAAGCCCCGTGACTTCGAGCAAAAGGTTAACCGCAAGATGTACCGTGCGGCGATGCGTTCCATTTTCTCCGAGCTGGTACGCCAGGAGCGTCTGGTTGTGGTTGACGACATGAATGTCGATACGCCCAAGACCAAGGCCTTCACTGCCAAGCTGAGCGATCTGGGTGTGTCCAACGCCCTGATCCTGTCTGAGAATGTTGAGCAGAATCTGCACCTGGCTTCCCGCAACGTTCCCCATGTGGACGTTCGCGATGTGGCAGGTCTGGATCCGGTCAGCCTGGTTGCCTTCGAGAAAGTCGTGGTGACTGTTCCCGCTCTGAAGAAGATCGAGGAGATGCTGGGATGAATCAGGAACGTATTTACAAGGTCCTGTTGGGGCCGCACGTATCAGAAAAAGCGTCTCTGGCGGCAGAGCGTGGTCAGGTGGTGTTTCGTGTAGCACCTGATGCGACCAAGCCCGAGATCAAGAAAGCCGTTGAGCAACTGTTCAACGTCACCGTCGAAGGTGTTCAGGTTCTGAACCGTAAGGGTAAGCTCAAGCGCACTATCCGCGGGTTCGGCAAGCGTAATGACATTCGTAAGGCTTACGTCAAGCTGGCAGAAGGTCAGGACATCGATTTTCTGGATGTGGAATAAGGTAAAGGGGTCGTAATATGCCGATCGTCAAAACCAAGCCAACATCTGCCGGACGCCGTCACGTTGTAAAACTTTACAACCCGGATCTGCACAAAGGACGTCCTTACGAGCCGTTGGTAGAAACAAAGAGTAAGTCTGGTGGCCGTAACAATGTTGGCCGCATTACTACTCGTCACATTGGTGGTGGTCATAAGCAGCACTACCGTGTTATCGACTTCAAGCGGACCAAAGATGGTATCCCGGCGGTCATCGAGCGCCTGGAATACGATCCTAACCGCTCTGCGCACATTGCGCTGGTCAAATATGCCGATGGCGAGCGTCGTTACATTATCGCTCCCAAAGGTATGAAGGCTGGTGATCCTGTGCGCTCCGGCGTCGACGCGCCGATCAAGGTGGGCTCCACGTTGCCACTCCGGAACATTCCGGTCGGTTCCGTAATCCACTGCGTCGAACTCAAGCCTGGCAAAGGTGCACAGCTGGCTCGCTCTGCGGGCGCATCCGTACAGCTGGTTGCTCGGGAAGGGGCGTATGCCACCATCCGCCTGCGTTCAGGTGAAATGCGTAAGGTGCTTGTAGATTGCCGTGCCACTCTGGGCGAAGTGTCCAACAGTGAGCATAGCCTCAAGCAGCTTGGTAAAGCGGGTGCATCACGTTGGCGCGGCAAACGGCCAACAGTACGTGGTGTTGCTATGAACCCAGTTGACCACCCGCATGGTGGTGGTGAAGGGCGTACCTCTGGCGGACGTCACCCGGTTACTCCGTGGGGTGTTCCGACCAAAGGGCATAAGACTCGTAAGAACAAGCGTACTGACAAGATGATAGTACGTCGTCGTTCGGCCAAGTAAACGACTACATAGAGGTAATTGCTGTGCCACGTTCTTTGAAGAAAGGTCCTTTTATAGACCTGCATCTGTTGAAGAAGGTCGAGGCAGCTCTGGAAGCAAATGACAAGCGGCCCATTAAAACCTGGTCCCGCCGGTCAACAGTCTTCCCGGAGATGGTAGGCCTGACCATTGCAGTCCACAACGGCAAGCAGCACGTGCCGGTTTATGTCACCGAAGATATGGTTGGACATAAGCTGGGTGAGTTCGCGGCAACGCGTACTTATCGTGGTCATGCGGCCGACAAGAAAGCTAAACGCTGATTCTGAGGTAATAGAAATGGAAGTAGCAGCCAAGTACAAGGGCGCTCGCCTCTCAGCTCAGAAAGCACGTCTTGTCGCTGACCAAGTACGCGGCAAGGCTGTTGAGGACGCCCTGAACATTCTGACTTTCAGCCCTAAGAAGGCAGCGGTTGTGATCAAGAAGGCTCTTGAATCCGCCATTGCCAACGCTGAGCACAACGAAGGTCTGGACGTAGATGATCTGCGGGTTTCCACCGTGATGGTGGATGAGGGCCCAACGCTCAAGCGAATCAAAGCTCGAGCCAAGGGGCGCGCTGACCGTATTTTCAAGCGCACCTGTCATATCACCGTCAAGGTCGCCGACAAGTAGGAGATGCTCAGATGGGTCATAAAGTAAATCCAACCGGCATTCGCCTGGGTGTGATCAAAGAGCACAACTCAGTGTGGTACGCCGACAAAAAGGACTACGCGAAGAATCTTCTGAATGATATTCAGGTTCGCGAATTCCTGGACAAGCGTCTGGTTAAGGCGTCTGTCAGCAAGATCGTGATCGAGCGCCCTGCTCAGAACGCCCGGATCACGATCCATACCGCCCGCCCCGGTATTGTTATCGGTAAGAAGGGTGAAGATGTTGACCGTCTGCGTCGCGAAGTCAGCGACATGATGGGTGTGCCTGTGCACATCAACATCGAAGAAGTCCGCAAGCCGGACCTGGATGCCCGCCTGGTAGCGCAAAACGTTGCCGGCCAGCTGGAGCGTCGTGTGATGTTCCGTCGCGCTATGAAGCGTGCGGTTCAAAACGCCATGCGTCAGGGAGCCAAGGGTATCAAGATTCAGGTTGGCGGTCGTCTTGGGGGTGCTGAAATCGCACGTTCCGAGTGGTATCGCGAAGGTCGTGTACCTCTGCACACACTGCGTGCAGATATTGATTATGCAACCTATGAAGCGCACACCACTTACGGCGTTATCGGCGTAAAGGTATGGATCTTCAAAGGTGAGATTCTTGGTGGTATGGAGCAGGTCCGTGCTGACAAGAAAGCCTCTGGGAAGAAAGGTTCTAAGTAAAGGGGCACTCTTATGCTGCAACCAAAACGCACCAAATTCCGCAAGGTAATGAAAGGCCGTAACACCGGTCTTGCTCAGCGCGCAAACAAGGTGAGCTTCGGTGAATACGGATTGAAGGCGACCAGCCGTGGGCGTATAACTGCGCGCCAGATTGAGGCAGCGCGTCGTACCATGACTCGCCGCATCAAGCGGGGCGGTAAGATCTGGATCCGGGTGTTCCCGGACAAGCCGATCACCGGTAAGCCGCTGGAAGTACGTATGGGTAAAGGTAAAGGTTCTGTCGAGTATTGGGTGGCTGAGATTCAGCCAGGCCGCATGTTGTACGAGATGGAAGGTGTCGCGGAAGAAATCGCACGCGAAGCTTTCACTCTGGCTGCCGCCAAACTGCCGGTACAGACCACCTTTGTTAAGAGGACGGTGATGTGATGAAAGCAACAGAGCTGCGTGAAAAGTCAGTCGAGGAGCTGAACAAAGAGCTGATCGACCTCCTGAAGGAGCAGTTCAACCTGCGCATGCGCAAGGCGACAGGTCAGCTGAATCAGTCTCACCTTCTCGGCAAGGTGAAGCGCGATATCGCTCGCGTGAAAACAGTATTGAACGAAAAGGCAGGACAGTGACATGACCGAAGCTACCCAAACTGCCAGAACTCTGAGCGGCAAGGTCGTGAGCAACAAGATGGACAAGTCCATCGTGGTCCTGGTTGAGCGTCAGGTTAAACACCCGCTGTACGGTAAGTACATGAAGCGTTCAACCAAGATTCATGCACACGATGAAAGCAATCAGTGCAACATTGGTGACACCGTAACCATCCAGGAAACCCGTCCGGTCTCCAAGACCAAGAGCTGGGCCCTGGTGGAAGTTACCGAACGCGCTGCCAAGGTGTAATTCGCCCGGAGAACAACCATGATTCAGACTCAAACAATGCTTGAAGTCGCGGATAACAGTGGTGCACGTCAGGTAATGTGCATCAAGGTCCTGGGCGGATCTCACCGGCGTTATGCAACCGTTGGGGATATCATCAAGGTAACCGTCAAGGAAGCCATCCCCCGCGGCAAGGTGAAAAAAGGCCAGGTCCTGAAGGCTGTTGTAGTACGTACCCGTAAGGGTGTGCGTCGTCCGGACGGTTCTCTGATCCGTTTTGACGGTAACGCGGCGGTACTTCTGAACAATCAGGACGCTCCCATTGGTACCCGTATCTTCGGACCGGTTACCCGTGAACTGCGTAACGAGAAGTTCATGAAGATTATCTCACTGGCACCCGAAGTACTTTAAAGGACCAGAGGCCGGTTATGAAAAAGATCAAACGAGATGACGAAGTAATCGTCACCACGGGGAAAGACAAAGACAAACGTGGTAAAGTCCTGAAAGTTCTGGACGACGGTCGCGTGCTTGTTTCTGGCATCAATATGATGAAGAAGCACACAAAGCCGAACCCGATGCTTGGCACCCCGGGCGGTATCGTCGAAAAAGAAGCGCCTATCCAGGCTTCCAACGTGGCTATTTTTAATCCGCAGACCGGCAAAGCCGATCGTGTTGGCTTCCAGATCAAGGAAGACGGCACCAAAGTGCGGATCTTCAAGTCCACGAACGAAGCTGTCGATAACCAGTAAGCGGTGGTGGTTACGATGCTTAACATGAAAGAGCAGTACACTAAGGAAGTGGTACCCGCCCTGCAGAAAGAGTTCGGTTACAAGAACGTGATGCAGGTGCCGCGTATCGAGAAAATCACCCTGAACATGGGTGTTGGCGAAGCGGTTGGTGACAAGAAACTGATTGAAAATGCCGTGGCAGATCTTGAGCGCCTGGCAGGTCAAAAAGTGGTTGTTACCAAAGCGCGTAAATCCGTCGCGGGCTTCAAAATCCGTGAAGGTTGGCCGATTGGCTGTAAAGTGACCCTGCGCGGTGAGCGCATGTGGGATTTCTTTGATCGTCTGGTGCACATTGCGGTTCCTCGCATTCGTGACTTCCGCGGTCTGAACCCGAAATCCTTCGACGGTCGCGGTAACTACAGCATGGGTGTGCGTGAGCAGATCATCTTCCCGGAGATCGAGTACGACAAAGTCGACAAGATCCGCGGGTTGGATATCACCATCACCACCACTGCCGGTACCGACGACGAAGGTCGCGAACTGTTGAAAGCCTTTGGCTTTCCGTTCAAGAAATAAGGAACGAGTGACATGGCGAAGGTTTCAATGAAAAACCGTGAGCAAAAGCGCGAAAAACTGGTAGCAAAGTATGCTGCCAAGCGCGCCGAGCTCAAGGCGATTATCAAAAACCCGAATACCAGCGATGATGACCGTTGGGATGCACAGATGAAGCTCCAGCAGCTTCCGCGTGATTCATCTCCTTCGCGTCTTCGGAATCGTTGCCAGGTGACTGGTCGTCCCCACGGCGTTCTGCGCAAGTTCGAGCTGTCACGGATCAAACTCCGTGAATACGGCATGCGCGGTGACGTTCCGGGCCTGACCAAGGCAAGCTGGTAAGATAGGCCGCCTGACTTCGGTCAGGTGCCTGTTGGTAAGCGGTGCGGCAAGCCGCTGCACAACTAAAAAGATCAGGAGCCTCATACCAATGAGTATGCAAGACACGCTTGCGGATATGTTTACCCGTATCCGTAATGCCCAGATGGCGTCAAAAGCTGACGTAACGATGCCATCTTCAAAAATGAAGGTCTCAGTAGCCCAGGTCCTCAAGGACGAAGGCTACGTAGCAGATTTTTCTGTTTCAGCTGACGCGAAGCCCGAGCTGACCATCACTCTGAAATACTTCGGCGGCAAGCCGGTTATTGAAGAGATTCAGCGGGTCAGCCGTCCGAGTCTGCGCCAGTACAAAGGCGCCGGGGAACTGCCGAAAGTAGCCGGTGGTCTGGGAGTCGCGATTGTCTCAACGTCCAGGGGCGTTATGACAGACCGCGCCGCACGAGCTGCAGGCGTGGGTGGCGAAGTCATCTGCACCGTATTCTAGGAGATACACATGTCCAGGGTTGCCAATAATCCTGTCGTGCTGCCTTCCGGTGTTGAGGTTAAGCTGAACGGACAGGAAATCAATGTGAAGGGTTCCAAAGGAGCGCTTCAGTTCACCATTCACCAGGCGGTTGAAGTAAAGCAGGAAGAAAATGTCCTGCGTTTTGCGGCCCGCGATGGTGCAAAACAGTCCCGCGCTCTTGCTGGTACTACTCGTGCGCTGGTTAACAATATGGTTACCGGCGTATCCACAGGCTGGGAGCGTAAGCTGCAGCTGACGGGCGTAGGTTACCGTGCGCAGGCGCAAGGTAAGAAGCTCAACCTGACACTGGGTTTTTCCCACCCGGTCGAGTATGAGCTGCCCGAGGGTGTTACCGCTGAAACTCCGTCCAATACGGAAGTTGTGATTCGCGGTATCGACAAGCAACAGGTTGGCCAGGTCGCTGCGGAAATCCGCGCGTTCCGTCCGCCCGAGCCGTATAAAGGCAAGGGTGTGCGTTATGCGGATGAGCAGGTCAGACGCAAAGAAGCCAAGAAGAAATAAGGCGGGACTATGAGCGCAAATAACGAAAGACTGCGTCGCGCGCGCAAAGTGCGCATGAAGATCCGTGAGCTGGGTACTGACCGTCTGTGCGTGCACCGTACACCGCGTCATATGTACGCCCAGGTTACGACTGCAGATGGCAGCAAAGTGCTTGCCACTGCCTCCACGTTGGATAAGGAACTGCGCCAGGGTGCAACCGGTAACGTGGACGCTGCCAAGAAGGTCGGTCAGCTGATTGCTGAGCGCGCCAAGGCAGCAGGCATTGAGAAGGTCGCTTTTGACCGCTCAGGTTACCGTTATCACGGTCGTGTTCAGGCTCTTGCCGACGCTGCCCGTGAAGCTGGCTTGCAATTCTAAGAGGTGGAGAAGATGAGCGTTAACGAACAGAAGGCGCCTGAGCTCCAGGAAAAGCTGGTTCAGGTCAATCGTGTCGCCAAGGTAGTTAAAGGCGGCCGTATCTTTGCCTTCACTGCACTGACTGTAGTGGGTGATGGTAAAGGTCGCGTTGGTTTCGGTCGTGGCAAGGCCCGGGAAGTTCCGGTTGCCATCCAGAAGGCCATGGAAGCTGCACGCAAAAACATGGTAGACGTAGCGTTGGACGGCACTACCCTGCAGTACCCGGTTCGGGCGCAGCACGGTGGTTCCAAGGTCTTCATGCAGCCTGCTTCTGAGGGTACCGGTATCATTGCCGGCGGTGCGATGCGCGCCGTACTCGAGGTGGCCGGTGTGCAGAACGTACTGTCCAAGTGTTACGGGTCCACCAACCCGGTGAACGTAGTACGTTCCACCATCAAGGGTCTGCAGGCCATGAAGGCGCCTGAAGACGTTGCAGCCAAGCGCGGTAAATCCGTGGAAGATATTCTGGGTTGAAGTCATGGCGAACGCAAAAACGATCAAAGTAACTCTGACCCGCAGCCCGATCGGCTGTCAGCCCAAGCACAAGCTGTGCGTCAAGGGCCTGGGTCTTCGTAAAATCGGTCACACCGTGGAAGTGGAGGACACTCCTTCCATTCGCGGCATGATCAACCGGGTAAATTACCTGGTTCGGGTTGAGGAGAACTAAGATGCGTCTGAACGAACTTGCTCCGGAACCCGGTTCACGTCCGTCCGCCAAGCGTGTCGGCCGTGGTATCGGTAGCGGTCTCGGCAAAACCGGCGGTCGTGGTCATAAAGGTCTGAAATCCCGTTCCGGTGGCTCCGTTGCTCCCGGTTTCGAGGGTGGTCAGCAGCCTCTGGCCCGTCGTCTGCCTAAGTTCGGTTTCACCTCGCGTCAGCAGCGTTACGTGGCGGAAATCCGCCTGAACGAGCTGGCCAAGGTTGAAGGCGACGTGGTGGATCTGGCGGCCCTGAAAAAGGCTGACATCATTCGCGAAGAAATTCGCGAGGCCAAGGTTATCCTGTCCGGCGAGCTGGACCGTGCGGTAACCGTGAAAGGCCTTCGAGTCACCAAGGGCGCACGCGAAGCGATTACCGCCGCGGGTGGTAAAGTCGAAGACTAAGACGAGTCGAGGACTAAATGGCCAAGACAGCATCATTGCCTGCGGGCGCCGGAAAAGGATTTGCAGAGCTGCGCTCGCGGCTCTGGTTCGTGTTTCTGGCGCTGCTGGTGTACCGGATCGGTGCCCACATTCCGGTTCCCGGTATCAACCCGGATCGGCTGGCGGCACTGTTTGATCAGAACCAGGGAACCATCCTGAGTCTGTTCAACATGTTCTCCGGTGGTGCGCTTGAGCGCATGAGTATCTTCGCACTCGGTATCATGCCGTACATTTCGGCTTCTATTATCATGCAGCTCATGACTGCGGTTAGTCCGCAGCTTGAGCAGCTTAAGAAAGAAGGCGAGGCTGGTCGTCGCAAGATCAGCCAGTATACGCGGTATGGTACGGTTATCCTGGCCCTGGTTCAGGGCTTTGGTATTTCTGTGGGTCTGGCATCACAGGGCGTTACCTTTAATGACAGCTTCAGCTTCCACTTTGTGGCGGTTGTGTCTTTTGTCTGCGGTGCGGTCTTCATGATGTGGCTCGGTGAGCAGATCACCGAAAGAGGTATTGGTAACGGTATTTCGCTGCTGATCTTCGCGGGTATTGTTGCCGGTCTTCCTGGCGCCATTGGCCAGACTCTGGAGCAGGCTCGTAACGGTGAAATGAGCTTGCTGGTTGTTCTCGGAATTGGTGTTCTGGCGATTGCTGTTGTCGGTTTCGTGGTCTTCATGGAGCGTGGGCAGCGGCGTTTGACCATCAACTATGCCAAGCGGCAGCAGGGGCGTCGGGTATTTGCCCAGCAGTCCAGCCACCTGCCGCTGAAGGTGAATATGGCCGGCGTCATTCCGCCGATCTTCGCCTCTTCGATTCTACTGTTCCCGGCCTCTCTGGGGCAGTGGTTCGGTCAGGGCGAGGGCATGGAGTGGCTGAGTGATATCTCCCAGGCATTGGCACCGAGCCAGCCGTTGTATATTATCCTGTTCGCAGCAGCAGTTATCTTCTTCTGCTACTTCTACACAGCGCTGATGTACAACCCCAAGGAAGTTGCGGATAACCTCAAGCGTTCCGGCGCGTTTATCCCCGGTATTCGCCCCGGCGAACAGACGGCCAAGTACATCGATGGTGTGCTGACCCGTTTGACTCTGTTCGGTGCTATGTATATTGCAGCAGTATCCCTGTTCCCTCAGTTCCTGATGGTGGCCGGGAATGTGCCTTTCTATCTCGGGGGCACCTCTCTGCTGATTGTTGTAGTCGTGGTGATGGATTTCATGGCTCAGGTTCAGTCGCACCTGATGTCTCACCAGTATGAATCGCTGATGAAGAAATCCAATCTCAAGGGCTATGGACGGAACGGCTGAACAAGCCGTTCCCCTTGAAAACTGGAGTCGACAATGAAAGTACGCGCTTCGGTAAAGAAAATTTGCCGTAACTGCAAAGTAATTCGACGCAATGGCTCAGTTCGAGTCATCTGCTCGGAGCCTCGTCACAAGCAGCGCCAGGGCTGATCCGTTTCGGATAAGCGCTGACATTGTAAAAGGGGTTCGGAATAGTGGCGCTTGACTCACCTGTGGGTCAAGCGCTATTATTTCGCGCCCTTTTTGTGGCGGAAAATTCACACAGCAAAGCTTTGAACGCGGAGTAATTTGGATGGCACGTATAGCCGGTGTCAATATACCCGATAACAAACATGCTGTTATCTCGCTGACCTACATCTTCGGTGTTGGCAAGACAACAGCCCAGAAGCTTTGCGATGCAACCGGCGTTAAGCCGGACGCCAAGGTCAAAGACCTGAGCGACGAGCAACTTGAAGCACTTCGTACTGAAGTGGGCAAGTTTACCGTCGAAGGCGATCTGCGTCGTGAAGTACAGATGAACATCAAGCGTTTGAAGGATCTCGGTTGCTTCCGTGGTCTGCGTCATCGTCATGGCCTTCCGGTCCGTGGCCAGCGCACCAAGACCAACGCCCGCACCCGTAAAGGTCCTCGCAAACCTATTCGTAAGTAACAGGTAGGCAAACATGGCAAAGCCAGGTACACGTACCCGTAAAAAGGTGAAAAAGACGGTTGTTGATGGCGTCGCGCACATTCACGCGTCCTTCAACAACACCATCGTGACCATTTCGGACCGTCAGGGCAACGTCCTGTCCTGGGCCACTTCTGGTGGTTCCGGTTTCCGCGGCTCACGTAAGAGTACACCTTTTGCTGCGCAGGTAGCAGCTGAAAGAGCCGGTAATGCGGCTGCTGAATACGGCCTTAAAAACCTGGACGTAGAGGTTAAGGGTCCTGGGCCCGGACGTGAATCTGCAGTTCGCGCGCTGAATGCGTGTGGCTACAAGATCACCAACATCACTGATGTGACGCCGATTCCCCACAACGGCTGTCGTCCGCCCAAGAAGCGCCGCGTCTAACACAGGAGACAGTGAAATATGGCTCGTTATATAGGCCCGAAGTGCAAGCTGTCTCGTCGTGAAGGGACAGATCTTTTTCTGAAGAGCGGCGTTCGCGCGCTCGATTCCAAGTGCAACATCGAGACTCCGCCGGGTATGCACGGCGCGCGTCGCGGTCGTCTGTCCGAGTACGGCGTTCAGCTTCGTGAAAAACAGAAAGTCCGTCGTATCTACGGCGTTCTTGAGAAGCAGTTCCGCAACTATTACAAAGAGGCCGCCCGAGGCAAAGGTGCAACTGGTGAAAACCTGCTGCAGCTGCTGGAAGGCCGTCTCGATAACGTTGTATATCGCATGGGCTTTGGTTCTACCCGTGCAGAAGCCCGTCAGCTCGTCTCTCACAAGGCGATCCTGGTCAATGATAAGCCGGTTAACATCCCGTCCTATCAGGTCAAGCCGGGCGACGTTGTGAGCGTGCGCGAAAAGGCCAAGAATCAGCTGCGTGTTAAAGGCGCGCTGGATCTGGCTTCAAGCCGTGCACCGGTAAGCTGGGTAGAGGTTGACGCCAACAAGATGTCCGGCGTTTACAAGTCAGTACCTGAGCGTACTGAACTGCCGGCCGACATCAACGAGAACCTCATCGTCGAGCTTTACTCCAAGTAAAGCCCAGTTAGCAACGATAGCAGATAGGGGCGTCTATGCAGCGTTCAGTACATGAGTTATTGACACCTCGTACCATTGACGTGAAAGAGTCCAGCGCTACGCGCGCCAAGGTGACCCTGGAACCGCTCGAACGCGGTTTCGGGCACACCCTGGGCAGCGCGCTGCGCCGTATTCTTCTGTCTTCGATGCCGGGCTGCGCCGTGACTGAAGCACAGATCGACGGTGTCCTGCACGAGTACAGTGCCATTGAAGGTGTCCAGGAAGACGTCATCGAGATTCTGCTGAATCTCAAGGGCGTTGCCGTAAAGATGAACGGCCGTGACGATGCTGAGCTGACCCTCAGCAAGAAAGGTCCGGGCGTGGTGACTGCCGGCGATATCAAGCTGGACCACGATGTGGAAATCGCTAACCCGGAGCACGTGATCTGTCACTTGAGCGAAAACGGCGAAGTGAACATGCGCTTGCGCGTGGCACGGGGCCGTGGCTACGAGCCGGCTGATCAGCGTGGTCTGGACGAGGACGAAACTCGTGCCATCGGACGCTTGCAGCTGGATGCAACGTTCAGCCCGGTTCGTCGTGTGGCCTATGCCGTCGAGAGCGCTCGGGTTGAGCAGCGTACAGACCTGGACAAGCTGGTTATTGATCTGGAGACCAACGGTACCATCGATCCGGAAGAAGCAATTCGCCGGGCCGCTACCATTCTCCAGCAGCAGCTGGCTGTGTTCGTCGATTTCGATCATGAGAAAGAGCCTGAGCGTGTAGAGGAAGAGGAAGAAATCGATCCGATTCTGCTGCGCCCGGTTGATGATCTGGAGTTGACTGTGCGTTCAGCTAACTGCTTGAAGGCTGAAAACATTTACTATATCGGCGATCTGATCCAGCGCACGGAAGTGGAGCTGCTGAAGACGCCTAATCTAGGCAAAAAGTCGCTGACCGAGATCAAGGACGTTCTTGCGTCCCGTGGTCTGTCTTTGGGTATGCGTCTTGATAACTGGCCGCCGGCAAGCCTTCGTGGTGATGACCGGGTTCTGGGCGGTTGATCGCCGATTAGTTTAAGGTAAGGAATCAGAGCAATGCGTCATCGTAAGAGTGGTCGTAAGTTCAACAGGACCAGTGCGCATCGCAAGGCCATGTTCCGTAACATGACTGCGTCACTGGTTGAGCACGAGCTGATCAAAACGACGCTCCCGAAAGCCAAAGAGCTGCGTCGGGTAGCTGAGCCGTTGATCACGCTCGCAAAGAATGATTCGGTAGCAAATCGTCGTCTGGCGTTCTCTCGCCTGCGTAGCGATGCTGCGGTAGCCAAGCTGTTTGATGAGCTGGGCCCCCGTTACAGCGAGCGTCCGGGTGGTTATCTTCGTATTCTGAAGTGCGGTTTCCGTGCTGGCGACAATGCCCCGATGGCATTCGTTGAGCTGGTCGGCCGTCCTCTGGACATCGAAGCTGAAGAGATGGACGACGACGAAGAGTAAGTTCTTCTGAGTCCATAAAAAAACCGGGTTCCGCAAGGTTCCCGGTTTTTTTGTGCCCGTCGTTCGGGCGGGCTATTTGGTAAGCATCGGTTTGAGGTACCGTCCGGTGTGCGACGCCGGATTGGCGGCGACTTCCTCGGGCGTTCCTTCGGCAATAATCTGTCCCCCACCGGACCCACCTTCCGGACCGAGGTCGACAATCCAGTCTGCGGTCTTGATGACGTCCAGGTTGTGCTCGATGACGACGATGGTGTTGCCGTGATCGCGCAAACGCTCCAGTACGTTCAAAAGTTGCTGGATATCGTAGAAGTGCAGGCCGGTCGTGGGCTCGTCCAGGATGTACAGGGTTTTGCCTGTGTCCCGTTTGGACAGCTCCTTGGCCAGCTTGACCCGCTGTGCTTCGCCCCCCGACAGGGTCACTGCGCTCTGGCCCAGACGAATGTAGGACAGGCCCACGTCGATCAGCGTTTGCAGTTTTCTGGCGATGAAGGGGACTGCGTCGAAAAACTCCCGGCCCTCCTCAACGGTCATTTCCAGAACCTCGTGAATGTTTTTGCCTTTATACCGGACCTCGAGGGTCTCCCGGTTGTAGCGTTTGCCCTTACAGATGTCGCAGGGCACATAGATGTCTGGCAGGAAGTGCATTTCGACTTTGATGACACCATCGCCCTGGCAGGCCTCGCACCGGCCGCCCTTCACGTTGAAGGAGAAACGGCCAGGTTTGTAGCCGCGTGAGCGTGCCTCCTGAGTGCCGGCGAAGAGTTCCCTGATGGGGGTAAACAGGCCGGTGTAAGTGGCGGGGTTAGACCTGGGTGTCCGTCCGATAGGGCTCTGGTCAATGTCGATCACCTTGTCGAGCTGATCAAGTCCTTTCAGGCTCTTGTAGGGCGCATGATTGAGGCTGGTCGCTTTGTTCAGTTTGGCGGCCGCGACCGGATAGAGGGTGCTGTTAATCAGAGTGGATTTGCCTGAGCCCGATACCCCGGTAACGCAGGTCATCACGCCTAGCGGCAGCGTGAGCGTTACGTCCCGGAGATTGTTGCCGGAGGCGCCGGTCAGTACCAGCTTCTTGCCATTGGCCTTGTTTCGCTCAGAAGGTACCGAGATCTCCTTCTCGCCACTGAGATACTGACCTGTCATTGAAGCCGGGTTGGCAATAATCTCTTTCGGGGTTCCCCGCGCGACAATCTCTCCGCCGTGGACGCCAGCGCCGGGGCCAATGTCAATAACGTAGTCGGCAGCCCGGATAGCATCTTCGTCGTGTTCCACCACAATCACCGTATTGCCGAGGTCCCGGAGGTGGGTGAGGGTGGCAAGCAGTCGGTCGTTGTCCCGCTGGTGCAGGCCAATGGACGGCTCGTCCAGAATGTACATCACACCCACCAGTCCTGCGCCTATCTGGCTGGCCAGCCTGATGCGCTGGGCTTCGCCGCCTGAGAGGGTGTCTGCGCTGCGTTCCAGGGTGAGGTATTCGAGGCCCACGTTGACCAGAAATTGCAGGCGCTCCCGTACCTCTTTCAGGATTTTTTCGGCGATCTCACCTTTACGCCCGGGCAATGCCAGAGTGCTGAAGTAGCGATGGGCGTCACCCACGGGCAGGTGGGTTATTTCCGGAAGGTTTCGCTCTTCGATAAAGACGTGACGGGCACTGCGACGCAGGCGCGAACCGCCGCAGTCTTTACAGGGCTGTGTACTCAGGTTGCGAGCCAGTTCCTCACGCATGCTCTGGGATTCCGTCTCGCGGTAACGGCGTTCCAGGTTAGGCAGTATGCCCTCGAATGGGTGCGCTTTTTCCATGATATGGCCGCGAGAGTTCACATAGCGAAAGGGAATGTCCTCGTCGCCGGAGCCATACAGGAGCACCTCCTGGAAGTTTTCGGGCAGCTCTTCCCAAGGCGTTTCCAGGTCAATGCCGTAGTGTTCGGCAACACTGGTCAGCATCTGGAAGTAATACACGGCACGACGGTCCCAGCCCTTGATGGCTCCTGATGCCAGGGTCGCTTCCGGGCTCTGGATCACCTTTTCGGCATCAAAGAACTGGCGCACCCCCAGGCCGTCGCAGGTGGGGCAGGCGCCGGCCGGGTTGTTGAACGAAAACAGGCGAGGTTCCAGTTCGCTCAGGGAGTAGCCGCACTGGGTGCAGGCATAGCGCGCCGAGAAGGTGTGTTCCTCGCCTTCTCCACTCATGGGCGCCACCAGAGCAATGCCGTCGGCCAGCTCCAGGGCGGTTTCGAAGCTCTCGGCCAGTCGTTGCTCCAGCCCCTCCTTGACTTTGAATCGATCGACCACAACGTCAATCTGGTGCTTGCGCTTCTTGTCCAGGGCAGGAACGTCGTCTATGTCGTATACCGCTCCGTCCACTCTCAGGCGGATGAAGCCCTGGCTGCGCATGGTGTCGATCACCTGCAGATGCTCACCTTTGCGATCCCGGATCACCGGCGCCAATATCATCAGCTTGCTGCCTTCCGGCATGGCGAGAACCTGGTCAACCATCTGACTCACGGTCTGGGCTTCCAGCGGCTGGCCGTGATCAGGACAGCGGGGTTCACCAGCACGAGCGAAAAGCAGTCTCAGATAGTCATAGATCTCGGTGATGGTCCCCACGGTAGAGCGGGGGTTGTGAGACGTGGATTTCTGCTCGATGGAGATGGCTGGCGACAAGCCTTCAATATGATCCACATCGGGCTTTTCCATCATCGAGAGGAATTGCCGTGCGTAGGTGGACAGCGACTCGACATACCGGCGCTGGCCCTCGGCATAGAGCGTATCGAACGCCAATGAGGACTTGCCGGAGCCGGACAGACCGGTAATGACGATCAGTTTGTCCCTTGGCATATCCAGGTCGATGTTTTTCAGGTTGTGGGTGCGCGCGCCCTTGATCTGGATATGGTCCATAACACCTCGCTTGGTAAAAACTGCCAGTATATCGGTTTCGGGTCGTTCCGGCTAAGTGCGGAACGACCCGCTCTGCGGGTGTCCCGTCGCCGGGGTGGTTCTGGTACAATTCGCCGCCTGCGGTTACCGGCCGCTCACCATTCATTCAAACCGCACGGGTAGGCATGAACGCGCTCGAAAAACGCTCAGTTGTGGCTCTGGCTTCGGTATACGCCATGCGTATGCTGGGCCTGTTTATGGTCATGCCCGTGTTTGTGCTGCTGGGTACGGACCTGCACGGTGCGACGCCGGCGCTATTGGGCCTGGCGATTGGTGCTTACGGCCTGAGTCAGGCGCTGCTTCAGATCCCCTTCGGCCTGTTGTCGGATCGGGTTGGCCGCAAGAAGATGATCTACCTGGGGCTTATTCTGTTTGCCAGCGGGAGCCTGCTGGCCGCGTCGACCGACTCAATATACGTTGTGATCGCCGGTCGGATTCTTCAAGGCGCCGGTGCCATCGCCAGTGTATTGATGGCACTGCTGTCAGACCTCACCCGAGAGGAAGAGCGCACCAAGGCCATGGCCACGGTGGGCATTTCCATTGGCCTGTCGTTTTCCGTGTCGCTGGTGCTGGGCCCGTTGCTGGGCGCGGCCTGGGGCTTGTCTGGCATCTTCTACGTGACGGCAGTGATGGCTCTGTTGGCCCTTGTTGTGGTCGCCAGGGTGGTGCCTACGCCACATACCCATAAAGTCAGCGCCGATACCCATCCTGCCCGCGAAATGGTCGGGCGCGTTCTGGCCGATGGCCGCCTGCTGCGGCTCGACTTCGGGATCTTTGTGCTGCACCTGGTTCTGACGGCCCTGTTCCTGGTCTTTCCGACCATGCTTCAGGATCAGTTGGGATTGGCCAGCAGCTCCCACTGGTGGTTCTATTTGAGTGTGATGGTGCTTTCTTTCTTTGCCATGGTGCCCTTTATCATCATTGGCGAAAAGAAACGCAAAATGAAGCCGATACTGTGCATGGCCATTGCCTTGCTGACAGCGGCAACAGCAACGCTGACTCAGGTGAATGCCAGCCTCTGGGCAGCCTGGGGTGTGCTATTTTTCTTCTTTATGGCGTTCAATCTTCTGGAAGCCAGTCTGCCTTCGTTAATCAGTAAAGAGGCTCCGGCTGCCAGTAAGGGAACGGCCATGGGGGTTTATTCCACCTCCCAGTTTTTTGGTGCTTTTCTGGGTGGAGCTCTGGGAGGTTATCTGCTGCAGAGCGCTGGCGTGGAGGGAGTGCTCTGGTTGATGGCCGGGTGCCTCCTGGTGTGGCTGCTGGCAGCCTTGACCATGCCGGCCCCGAGCTACACGACCAGCCTGGTTCTGGAGCTGAGGGATGCGCTGGAAAATACCTTTGACGACGTAGACCGTCAGCTACGAAGGCTGCCGGGCGTGAAGGACGTTGTGATTGTTGAAAATGCATCGACAGCCTACCTGAAGGTGGACCGTCAGCATTTTCGGGAAGATCAGCTTGCGGACTTTGACTTTGTCCGGCAGGGTAAGAGTACTTAAACACAGGATGCTGGCATGGATGGCTGGCACTCCGCAAAACATGATCAGGAGCATACGATGGCACGAGGCGTAAACAAGGTAATTCTCATTGGTAACCTGGGGCAGGACCCGGACACTCGCTATACCCCCAACGGCAACGCTGTGGTTAACCTGAACCTCGCCACAGACGAGAGTTACAAGGATCGCCAGACCGGGCAGCTGGTGCCGAAGACCGAGTGGCATCGGGTTGTGCTGTTCGGCAAGGTGGCTGAGGTGGCTGGGCAATACCTGCGCAAAGGCTCCAAGGTCTACATCGAGGGCAAGCTGCAGACCCGGAAATGGCAGAACAAGGAAGGGCAGGATGTCTACACCACCGAAGTGGTTGTGGATATCAATGGCCAGATGCAGATGCTGGACAGTCGTGGCTCTGAGGGCGGCATGAATCCGGGGGCACCCCAGGGACGGCCCCAGCAACAGCCGCAATACAATGCGCCGCCCCAGCAGGGTGGACAGGCTGGTGGCTACAACAATCCGGCACCCCAGCAGCAAGGTGGCGGCATGCCTGAGCCGATTGATGACTTTGACGATGATATTCCGTTCTAGTCGAGAGCATACGGATAAACTACCAGCGAGAGAGCTGAGCAGCAGCCGGGTGGGGGTCAGTCATCCCCCTCCGGCTGATCCATCCCCAACTCATTGATTTTCCGGGTCAGCGTATTCCGCCCCCAGCCCAGCAGAATGGAGGCATCCCGGCGGCGGCCGCCGGTGTGCTTCAGCGCCGTTTCAATCATGATTTTCTCAAACTCGGGCACCGCGGTATCCAGTATGCCTTTCTTGCCGCGCTTCAGTTCCTGTTCTGCCCAGTTCCTCAGGCCTTCCTGCCAGGTCAGACCGGTGGCAGCATGCTCGTTTTCCGCTTGATGCAGCAGTTCCGGGGGCAGGTCATCAATGTGGATCTCCCGGCCGCTGGCCATGACGGTCAGCCAGCGGCAGGTGTTTTCCAGCTGGCGGACGTTGCCGGGCCAGGGCAGGGTGGTGAGGTATTCCTCTGCGTCCGGGCGCAGGATCTTGGGTTCTACTGCCAGCTCTTTGGCTGCTCGCTTGAGGAAGTGCTGCATCAGGCGTGGAATGTCTTCGCGGCGTTCGGCCAGCTTGGGCAGGTGCACGCGAATGACATTCAGGCGGTGGAACAGATCTTCCCGGAAGTTGCCGGCCTGTACCAGTTTTTCCAGGTCTTGATGGGTTGCGGCGATGATGCGCACATCCACTTTGATGGGGGTGGTGCCACCTACCCGGTAAAACTCGCCATCGGCCAGCACCCGCAGCAGTCGAGTCTGAGTGTCGGCGGGCATGTCGCCGATTTCATCGAGAAACAGGGTGCCGCCGTTGGCCTGTTCAAAGCGGCCCTGGCGGGCAGCGCCGGCGCCGGTGAAGGCACCCTTTTCGTGGCCGAACAATTCGGATTCAATCAGGTCTTTGGGTATCGCCGCCATATTCAGGGCGATGAACGGGTTTCGTGCTCTGGGGCTGTGATTATGCAGGGCCTGGGCCACCAGCTCTTTACCGGTGCCGCTCTCACCGTTGATCAGTACGGTGATGTTGGAGTGAGACAGCCGTCCAATGGCCCGGAAAACCTCCTGCATGGCCGGGGCTTCACCGATAATTTCGGTATTGCGTGGTGTAGCATCGGCCTGGGGTTCGCTGGCGGCGCGTTTTTCATGGCTGTGGGCAACGGCCCGTTTTACCAGTGCGACTGCGTCATCCACATCAAAGGGCTTGGGCAGGTATTCGAAGGCGCCGGTCTGGTAGCTGGTCACCGCGCTTTCAAGATCCGAGTGCGCAGTCATGATGATAACCGGCACATCCTGATGCAGTTCGACGATCTGGGAGAGCAGGGTAATACCATCCACCCCTGGCATCCGGATATCGCTGATGATGGCGTCCGGTTGCTCGTGTTCCAGCCGCATCATGATGCTGTCGCCGCTGTCGAATACGCGCGGTTGCATGCCAGCCTGGCTCAGGGCGCGTTCCAGCACCCATCGAATACTTCTGTCATCGTCGATAATCCAGACGTTTGCCGGTTGGCTCATTTGCTGTCCTCCAGAGGCAGGAAGATGATGAAATCGGTTCTTCCGGGCTCACTCTCGCACTCCACCAGCCCCCGATGCTGGCCGATGATGCTTTGGGTAATGGAAAGGCCGAGTCCGGTGCCCGAGGCCCGACCGCTGATCATGGGGTAGAAGATGTTCTGCAACAGCTCCGGCGGGATGCCCGGGCCGTTGTCGATGATGTCGACCCGGCACACCAGCCGGTGACGGCGATGGCCGATGGTGAACTGCCGCAAGGCCCGGCTGCGAAAGGTAATCGTGGGTATTGCCGAACTGCCGCTTGCAGCTTCGTTCTCGAACGCGGCTTCCATGGCGTTGCGGGCAATATTCAGGAAGGCCTGAATCAGTTGCTCTTTGTCGCCGGGAAACTCCGGGATACTGGGATCGTAGTCGCGCCTCAGACTTACTCGGCCTTTGCTTTCGGCTTCAATCAGGGTTCGGACCCGCTCCAGAATCTCGTGGATATTGGTGGGGGCAATCTTCAGGGCTTTGTTCGGGCCGAGCATGCGATCCACCAGGCTGCGCAGACGGTCCGCCTCGTCGATAATCACACGGGTATACTCACGCTGGTCGTCGTCTGAAAGCTCACGGTCCAGCAGTTGCGCCGCGCCACGGATGCCGCCCAGCGGGTTCTTGATCTCGTGGGCCATGCCGCGCACCAGGATACGCGTGGTCTCCTGTTGCGAGATGATGTCTTCTTCCCGGCTGATACGCATCAGTCGGTCTCGAGGCTGGATCTCGATCAGCAGTTCGGTCGGGTCCAGGCTGATGGGAGTCACCGAGTAATCCACCGTCAGTCTGGCACCGCTGATCAAAGCAAATTCAGCTTCCCGGCGGGTGTAGGACTGGCCGTTCTCCACTGCGGCATGCAGAGTGGTCAGGGCATCCTCGGAATCCACCAGAACCTCCTGTAAGGGGAGGCCATGGCTTCGGGTCATACTGGTTTCAAACAGGCTCTCGGCGGCGGGGTTGAGGTAACGGATAGCCAGATCATCGCCAAGTACCAGTACTGCGGTTGTCAGACTGTCCAGAATGCTCTTGTAACTGCTTCCGGATATGGTGGCTGGATGGAATGGCATGCGTTGCTTCCGTTCTCGACTCATAGGATGTACCCCTGCGGCTGCAAAAAGCGAACCAGTTTTTTGGCATCGGGTAGCCAATGGGCAAGGATCGGGCAGAACGGGCGCGGTAGCCGGTACGCGGTGCTGTAGCTTGGTGCAGTAGTGAACGGTCTGGCGACAGGCAGCCCGGATTTTGCCCCTTGGCTGCCCAAAGTATGGTCACAACATGGTGCAATTGCACCATGGTGGTGCAGATAAGATTTAGTTGAGAACGGATGGGCGGTGAATCGTGAAGGTAATTGAATTGCCGGATTTCACGCGTACTCCGTTTTCATCGACAATATGAACGCCCGCATTATGAGTGCCCCGGTCGATATTGCTGACGGCTACCGAGCCTGAACTGCTCTGCCCGACCGGTTGTCCATCCAGGGTCACCTCAAACTTGTGGCCCCGTTTCAGCGGCGGTGTGCTTTGCACCTCGAAGGTAACGTTGCCGTTACCGCTGTGAAACGCCTGTTCATTGGCGGGGTACTGGAATGACACAGACTGGTAGGCTGCGCCCTCACGTTCTACCCGCTCGCGGAGTTGTTCGGGTTCCTGAACCACTTCGGGCTTGGGCAGGGTAATGGTGGTAACAGGTTTCACCTGGACCTCTTCACCGCCTTCCATGGGTTCGTCGGAAAAGGTGACGTTGCCATAGGCGTCAACGTGGCGGTAGACCTCGCTGTATGCTGTGGTCGAAGCCAGCATCAGCAGGCCAGCGGCGAGTACGAACGGTGCTTTCATGGCGATAACCTGTGGTAATGAACTGCTTTGATTATCGATTGCGGGCAAGGTCATTTCAATGTTGTGGCCTGCTTCCTTGGTTACATATCGTTAAGGGCGTGGGTCTTGGTTCAGAACTGGGATTGAGGCCACAAAAAAGCCCCGCACGGGGCGGGGCTTATGGACTGCATAGTCTGCACCGAATTGGTGCGGAGCTTTAGCAGGAGTAGTACAGATCGAACTCGACCGGGTGAGTGGTCATGTTCAGACGCTCGACTTCGCCACGCTTCAGGTCGATGTAGCCTTTGATCATGTCTTCGGTGAACACGCCGCCACGGGTCAGGAACTCGTGGTCTGCTTGCAGGCAGTCCAGGGCCTCGGACAGAGTCTCGGCAACCTTCGGAATGTTCAGGGCTTCTTCCTTCGGCAGGTCATACAGATCCTTGTCCATGGCATCGCCAGGGTGGATCTTGTTCTGGATACCGTCCAGGCCGGCCATCATCAGGGCGGCAAAGGCCAGGTACGGGTTAGCGGCCGGATCCGGGAAGCGCACTTCAATACGACGAGCTTTCGGGCTGTTCACGTACGGAATACGGATGGAGGCAGAACGGTTACGGGCAGAGTAGGCCAGCATAACCGGTGCTTCATAGCCTGGAACCAGGCGCTTGTAGCTGTTGGTGGCCGGGTTGGTGAAGGCGTTGATGGCCTTGGCATGCTTGATCACGCCGCCGATGTAGTACAGGGCAGCTTCGCTCAGGCCCGCGTAGCTGTCGCCGGCAAACAGGTTCTTGCCGTCTTTGCTCAGGGACATATGAACGTGCATACCGGAGCCGTTGTCACCCACAACCGGCTTGGGCATGAAGGTGGCGGTCTTGCCGTAGGCGTGAGCTACGTTGTGCACGCAGTACTTCAGGATCTGAACTTCGTCTGCCTTGCGGGTCAGGGTGTTGGCGCCAACACCGATTTCACACTGGCCAGCGGTGCCCACTTCGTGGTGGTGAACTTCAATTTCCAGGCCCATGGATTCCATGGCGGCACACATGGCACCACGCAGGTCGTGCAGGCTGTCGACCGGCGGAACCGGGAAGTAGCCGCCTTTTACGCCCGGGCGGTGGCCAATGTTGTTGCGGTCGAAATCTTCACCGGAAACCCACGCGGCCTCTTCAGAATGGATGTGGTAAGAGGCGCCTTGCATGTCGACGTTCCACTTAACGGAATCGAACACGAAGAACTCGGGCTCAGGGCCGAACAGGGCGCCATCGGCAATGCCGGTGGACTTCAGGTATTCTTCGGCGCGACGGGCAACAGAACGGGGATCGCGCTCATAACCCTGCATGGTAGAAGGCTCTACAATGTTGCAGGTGATGTTGACGGTGGTTTCTTCGGTGAACGGGTCCAGAACGGCGGTTTCGTCGTCCGGCATCAGGATCATGTCGGATTCGTTGATGCCTTTCCAGCCGGCAATGGAGGAGCCGTCGAACATCTTGCCGTCAGCGAAAAAGTCTTCGTCCGCCTCGGTGGCGGGCAGGGTCACGTGCTGCTCTTTACCACGGCTGTCGGTGAAACGCAGGTCAATCCACTTGACTTCGTGTTCTTTGATCAAATCAATCGTCTTGGACATTGTGCATGCTCCGTAAGGTTTTACATGTTCGTTGTGCCGGATCGTTCAGTGTTCTGAGGCCCGATCTTTTTTCAGGTCAGGGAAGCTTACCAGAAGCTTGTGGCCCTTACCCTCACTATGCGGCTGCTTTGGTATAAGCAATCGGCTTGCCAGTTTTTGTCGGCTGCGCCAGAACAGCGCAGCGACAAGGCTTTCGGGCTAATGTGGCGCAGCTCCTTGGTCGAAGAGGGCGCCTGTTGCACCATTGCGGCGCACCATGATGGTGCGAGTTCGCTGATAACGCATAATTATGGTGCAAGCCCCGATTGGTTACATATTAGGCACTAATCTTCATATTATCGCCATGGACTTTTCGATATACTGCGCGCCGCTAATTTCTTCAGGATACCCGTTGTGATTGATAAGCTTAGAAACGTTGCCATTATTGCCCACGTTGACCATGGCAAGACCACCCTGGTTGACCAGCTGCTGCGCCAGTCTGGCACGCTGGATCGGAAAGAGCTCGAAAACGAGCGCGTAATGGACTCCAACGACCAGGAAAAAGAACGTGGCATTACCATTCTGGCAAAAAACACTGCTCTAAAATGGAAAGACTACGACATCAATATCGTAGACACCCCGGGCCACGCTGACTTTGGTGGTGAAGTAGAGCGTGTGATGAGCATGGTAGACAGTGTGCTGCTGGTGGTGGATTCCATCGATGGCCCCATGCCGCAAACCCGTTTCGTGACTCAGAAAGCTTTCGCAGCGGGCCTGAACCCGATTGTGGTCGTGAACAAAATTGACCGTCCGGGTGCCCGCCCGGATTGGGTGGTGGATCAGGTGTTTGACCTGTTCGACAACCTTGGTGCCACCGATGAGCAGCTTGACTTCCCGATAGTCTATGCCAGTGCGCTGAACGGCATCGCCGGCATGGATCATGAGAATCTGGACGACAACATGGACGCCGTGTTCCAGGCCATTGTTGATCATGTGCCAGCGCCTTCGGTTGATCTGGATGGCCCGTTCCAGATGCAGATCTCCCAGCTGGACTACAACAGTTTCCTGGGTGTCATCGGTATCGGTCGCATTATGCGCGGTAAAGTGAAGACCAACACCCCGGTGGTGGCTATCGGTGCCGACGGCAAGAAGCGTAACGGTCGTATCCTGAAGATCATGGGCCACTCTGGCCTGCAGCGTGTGGAAGTTGAGGAAGCCCAGGCTGGCGACATTGTGTGCGTGAGTGGTCTGGACCAGCTGTTCATATCTGACACTCTTTGTGATCCCTCCAACGTAGAAGCCCTTCCGGCGCTGACCGTTGACGAGCCCACCGTATCCATGACGTTCCAGGTAAATGATTCACCGTTTGCCGGTAAAGAAGGCAAGTATGTGACCAGCCGGAACATCAAGGAACGCCTGGAAAAAGAGCTGCTGCACAACGTAGCGCTGCGGGTGGAAGAAGGCGACTCGGCCGACAAGTTCAAGGTATCCGGCCGGGGTGAGCTGCACCTGTCGGTTCTGATCGAGAACATGCGCCGCGAAAACTTCGAGCTGGCCGTGGGCCGGCCGGTGGTGGTAATCAAGGAAGTCGACGGCCAGAAGCAAGAGCCGTACGAAAACGTGATCATTGATATCGAAGAGCAGCACCAGGGCCCGATTATGGAGCAGATGGGGCTGCGCAAAGGTGACATGACTAACATGATCCCGGACGGCAAGGGCCGTATCCGCCTGGAATACACCATTCCGGCCCGTGGCCTGATCGGTTTCCGGAACACCTTCCTGACCATGACTTCCGGTACCGGCATCCTGACCTCCACCTTCAGCCACTACGGCCCGGTGAAGATGGGCGACGTAACCAGCCGTCAGAACGGTGTCATCGTTTCCATGGCCACCGGTACTGCGCTGACCTATTCGCTGGAAACCCTGCAGAGCCGGGGCAAGCTGTTCCTGGACCCTGGCCAGGAAATCTATGAAGGCCAGCTGTGCGGTATCCACAGCCGTGATAACGACCTGGTGGTTAACCCCACCAAGGGCAAGAAGCTGGACAACATGCGTGCCTCCGGTAAGGACGAAGTGATCGGCCTGGTGCCGCCTATCAAGTTCACTCTTGAGCAGGCGCTGGAGTTTATCGACGACGACGAACTGGTTGAGGTAACGCCCAAGTCCATTCGTCTGCGCAAAAAGCTCCTGACCGAAAACGAGCGTAAGCGCGCTAACAAGAAGTAACTCTTCCGGGGCCAGGAAATCGTTGTGAGGCAGTAAACGCTTCCGTCTGTTTTCCTGGCCCCTGTATTTTCCTCGCCCGTCTCAGCTAGACTGCCGTTATCCCCGAAACGGAGTTTTCCATGCTGACCCTCTATCCTGAAATCGAGCCCTACGCACGCCACCGACTGGCGGTGGATCATCCCCATGAGCTGTACCTCGAGGAATCCGGCAATCCGGACGGAATTCCGGTGATTGTCGTTCATGGCGGGCCGGGTGGCGGTTGTGAGGATTACCACCGGCGCTTTTTCGACGCCGAACGTTTCCGGATTATTTTGCTGGATCAGAGGGGCGCCGGACGATCGACCCCGTTGGCCGAGCTGGAGGGTAACAGCACAGACAAACTGGTTGAGGATCTTGAGGCGGTTCGGCATTTTCTCGGCATCGATCGCTGGTTGCTGTTTGGGGGAAGCTGGGGCTCCACGCTAAGCCTGGTCTATGCCGAAACCCATCCAGACCGGGTTCTGGGGTTGGTGTTGAGAGGTATCTTTCTGTGCCGGCCCCAGGATATTCACTGGTTTTATCAGGACGGCGCCAGCCGGGTATTCCCGGATTACTGGCAGGACTACCTTGCCCAGATTCCGGAGGTGGAGCGGAATGATATGGTGTCGGCCTACTACCGGCGCCTGACCAGTGCCAATGAGCTGGTGCAGATTCAGGCCGCGAAAGCCTGGTCCGTCTGGGAAGGGCGGTGCGCCACATTGCATCCCAATCCCAAAGTAGTAGAGCATTTTGGCCACCCTCATGTGGCCATCGCGCTGGCCCGGATTGAATGCCACTATTTCATGAATCATGCGTTCCTTGAGCCCGACCAGATCGTGCGTGATGCCTCGCGGCTAAAGGACATTCCGGGCGTGATTGTTCACGGCCGCTATGACATGGTTTGCCCGCTGGATAATGCCCTCGCGCTGAGTAAGGCCTGGCCGGAGGCGGAATTTCAGATTATCCGGGATGCTGGCCACTCGGCATCCGAGCCGGCAATTGTGGATGCCCTGATGCGGGGCGTTGAGAATGTGGTTGCCAGAAGTCTTCCCTCTGTTGGCTGAGAATGCGACTTTTTATTGATCTGACAGGGTTGCGGTGGTCTTGCGGGCTCTATACACTTTTCGCGTTTCAGAAATTTAACCCTCGGTGTTAACGCTCAAGGGAATGAATGAAAGGACTGATCCAGCGCGTTTCGGAAGCCAGTGTAGCCGTGGATGGTGAAACGATTGCCCGTATTGGTCCCGGGTTGCTCTTGCTCCTCGGCGTAGAAAGGAACGATACACTGAATGAGGCAAAGGAACTGTGCCGAAAAATCCTCTCCTATCGGGTTTTCCCCGATGAGCAGGGCCGGATGAACGTGAATGTTCAGGATGCCGGTGGCTCATTACTTGTAGTCCCTCAGTTTACGCTTGCTGCTGACACGTCCTCTGGCACGCGCCCGGGTTTTTCCCTGGCGGCCGCACCGGAGCTGGCGAACCGGCTTTATGGTGACTTTGTGGCTGAAGCAAGTAGCCAGCTAGGCGTCGAGCGTGTAGGTACGGGGAAGTTTGGTGCAGATATGAAAGTGGCACTGATCAATGATGGCCCGGTTACCTTTATGTTGGAGTCTGCCCGGAGAGGGTAGTGCACAAAAATGTGACGCAGTTGCCAACAGTGCCTCACGAAAGTGCGTGATTTGGGGTATTGTTTTGTGGCCTCAGAATGTGAAGGCCTCGGTTGGAAGGTAACCGGTTGTTTTGTGGATTTTTTTCGTTATCTGGCCCTGAATTTGTTGTGGAAACGGGAGAGGTTGTTAGTCCAGGCTGATCTAACGACAAAGGTTACGAATGCAAATGGGGCTAAAAAATGGCCATTAAAAATTTGCAAAAAATGGAACATTGTATTAAAGCAGGTTCATCACGCAGAGCTTTAATAAAGCTGTGTAAGTGGTTGAGATCTAAGGCAAGCGTGCTTGTCTTATAAAAAGAAGAAAAGCTGTTCCCACAGGAATGACAGGGGCAGTCAGATACCCGGCAGGCAGAGCCAAGCGTTGTGCCGGCCAATAAAAATCGGGATTTAGACCCGTCGAAAACCTGAGTTAACTCAAAAAGGAAGACGCAACATGAAAAAAAACGATTCTTGCTTCTGCTATTGCAGCTGCAACCTTCTCTGGCGCTGCTCTGGCCCAGGAAAGCAACCTGCCGACTATCTACGGTAACATCCAGCTGGCCGTTACCCATGATAACGTCGACGGTGGCGGTTCCGAAGTTGAGCATTTCGACAATGGTTCTACCATTGGCGTGCTGCACGACCACCAGGTCGCTCCGGGTGTTGAAGGTTTCTTCAAAGCCGAATTCCACTTCAATGCTGACGATAACAACGACGCTGGCTCTGGCATCTATGAGATCGACGAAGCTTATGTAGGTGTTCGTGGCGATAACTTTGGTCAGATCTGGTAGGTAAGGACGATTCAACTTACGAGACAGCTGTTGACGAAATCAACCAGTTCTTCGAAGTTGCAACTCTGAGCCTGTCTCCGGGTTACCAGACTGGCGAAAGCGACCTGATTCAGTATCGCTCCCCGTCCTTCGGTGGTCTGACTCTGGGCGCAGCTGTTCAGTTCAAAGGTGATGGAGAAACTAGCGTTCGCCAAGTGGCTGACCCAGTAACTGGCGAGCTCAGCGATGTTGAAACTAGCGGCGAGAAAGCTTACCCATGGCAGCTCTCAGCAGTGTATGCAGTTGATGCTCTGGAACTGGCCTTCGCTGTTGACTCCAACGACGGTGCCGGTTCTTCCAACGAGAACACCTACGGCCTGCGTGCCAGCTACAACCTGGACAATCTGCGCCTGACAGGTGAGTTCCATACCACCAAAGATGCTCAGGACAAGTTTGGCGTAATGGGTGTTTACACTCTGGGCAAAAACCAGTTTGCACTCGCCTATGAGCTGGTTCAGTATGATGACAAGTATGCTGGAGACGACGCCGCTCGTCTGGCAGACAAGGATGTGGATACTGTTACCCTGCAGGCGCTGCACAACCTGTCTGACAACATGTATGTCTATGTCGAAGGCTACCTCGGTGGCGGTGACGACGGCGTATACGGCGTTGCTGACAAGAGCGAACGCTCTGTTGCAGCCGTTGGTGCAACTTACTACTTCTGATCAGCTAACCAGCTAATCAAGTAGTCTCAAAAACCGGTGACTCAGGTCACCGGTTTTTGTATTTTCAGGGGCCCGTTTTTTGGAGTCTGTCATGGCCGTCGAACTTGAAATCAAACTGACCCTATCGGAACGGGCGCAGGCGCAAGCCCTGGAGTGGTTGCTTGCGCAGCCTGAGGCCAAGCCTGGTGGTCAAAAACTCCTGGTGAATCGCTACTACGATACGCCGGACGCAGCGCTCAACAGGGCCAGGGCGGCACTTAGGGTGAGGCAATCCGGAAATCGCTACATCCAGACCCTGAAAACCCAGGGCGAATTTGTTGATGGCGCCCATCGCCGGCAGGAGTGGGAGTGGCCGCTGCTAGGGCCTGAGCTGGATCTGTCGCTGCTCGAAAGTACGCCCTTGAAAAAGCAGTTGGATCTTCAGCAACTCCAGGTGGCCTTTGAAACCAACTTCGCCCGCCAGGTGGTCATGCTGGAAACTGCGGATGCGCTTGTTGAAGTGGCCGTGGACTCCGGCGAGATTGTGGGTGGGGGACAATCCCGAGCCCTCCACGAAGTGGAGTTCGAGCTGAAATCCGGAAACCCAGCAGCACTGATTTCCTGGGCACGGATGTTGGCAGATGAAGTGCCAGTGTTTCTGAATCTGGTGAGCAAAGCCGAGCAGGGATACTACCTGGCCGGAATCTATCGACCGGAACCGGACCAGGCTCCTGGCGAGTTGTCTGTCACGGAGTTTCTCCAACAACTCAGTCTCAGTTGGCTTCTGCAAAAACCGCTGAATTGCCCAGAGGCTGCTCTGCTGCAGGTAAAAAACGCGGCTATACAAGCGGGAGTGCAAGTGTTGTGGGATGAAATCCAGCCAATAACAGGCCAACACGCCGTGCCAGAACTGATAGAAAAAGCGCCCCGTCTTGGCGCGCTTCAGTTGGCGCTGGCGGCAGCGTCTGCCACTAACTGAGCCCCAGCAGGGCCGTGGCCACGCTGAAGTAAATCAGCACGCCGCTGACATCGGCAATGGTGGTAATCAGCGGGGTACTGGCCGTTGCCGGGTCAAACTTCAGCTTGTCCAGCAGGAAAGGCAGCAGCATGCCGATCAGGCTGCCCACCATCACCACGGCGATCATGGTAACGGCTACCACAAAGGCAATTTCCGGCCCGGCGCGCATAAAGCCAACCACCATCACTGCAACAGCCATGGTAACGCCAAGGGCGCTGGCTACCAGGGTTTCTTTACCCAGCAATTTGCCCCAGTCGGCGACGGTAACATCACCAGTAGCCATACCCCGTACCATAAGCGTGGCTGACTGAGCCCCGGCATTACCGGCGCTGGCGACCAGAAGCGGCATGAAGAACAGCAAGGCAATGTGTTCGGAAATAATGTCTTCAAAATAGGCAATGCCGGCCCCGGTAAAGATGTTGGCAAACACCAGAATTACCAACCATTGCACCCGCGAGCGGTAGAGCGAGAAGGGTGTTGCATCCCTCAGGCCGGTTTCAAGTTTGCCCACCGTGGCGCCTTTGTGGATGTCTTCGGTGGCTTCTTCTTCCGCTACGTCCATGGCGTCATCGTAGGTGACGATGCCCACCAGCCGTTCGTCCTGATCCAGAATTGGCAATGCCAGCAAGTCGTAGCGTGATATCAGCCGGGCCACTTCTTCCTGGGGGGTGTCGGTGCTGGCGGTCACCAGGCCCGTAGCAATCAGGTCGTCCACCGGCGTGCCAGGCATTGCGGTAATCAGGTTCCGAAGGGAAACTGCACCCACCAGTTTGTGCTGGTCATCGATCACGTACGCCTGGTAGATGGTTTCTTTATCCGGCGCGGTGTTTCGGAGCAGGTTAATCGCCGCGCTGGCGGACATGCCGGTGCTGATCACCCGTATTCCGAGCTCATCAGGGCGCCGGCGGTGCCTTCCTCAAAGCTTGCCAGGCGCCGAAGGTCTTCCCGTTCTTTGCTGGCGAGGGACTGGAACAGGGTGTGCTGGCGCTTCTCATCCAGCAGGTTGAAGAAGTCGGCCCGTTCGTCCGAGGGCATGGCGGTTACCAGCTCAGCCAGGTCTTGGGTGGGCAACAGCTCCGCGATCAACGTTTGGGTGTTGGGGCCGATATAACCGAATACCTTGGCGCTTTGCTCTGTTGTCAGGGCCCGAAGAAGGCGGATGCCTTCCTCGTTATCCGGATTTTCCTCAACAAACTCCGCGAGGTCGGCGGCATTGAAGGTGGCCGCCGCGGCCTGAATCTGCGCTTCGTCACCGGTGGCGATCGCCTCAAAGAGGGGTTGATAGAATTCGGAGTCCAGGTATGACATGCGTTACCTTACTCTTTCGGAGTCATTGTTTCGGCTGTCTGCTCGTTGTGATTGTGCAGGTCTCGCCACTGCTTGAGGAATTCCCTGTACCGGTCCAGGGCCTCCTCAACCACAGATACAGATGGGGTGTCGGTTGATCGGACCAGCACAATCAGTCCCTTGCCCTCAACCTCTTCGTTGGTGGGAGGGTGACAAATCACTTCATTGTCGTGATCGATGTAGGCCAGTGCGGTGCCAATACCGTGGCGAACCAGGGCGCTGACGATGTCAGCCCAGGTCAGGTCGTCCAGTCCCAGGTCGTAGCGGTGGGGGTGGTCACGCTCGTAGTTGAACATGTCTTCCAGCACTTTCTCTGAACCCGGCGCCACCACCGCGCGCACCATGATTTCCGGATAGGTTCGAACCGGCCGGATGATGGTTCTCACCCCCAGGGCCTTGAAGCGATCCCGGTTGGCATCACTCACGCATTCCACGGTGGTTTTGCCGCCAAGGTTGGACTCTGCCAGCCGGTGCGCGATATCGAAGGTCAGGCTGTCTGACATAGGGTCTGATTCGTCGGCTGCCAGCACGATGATGTGCTTGGCGCTGCCAGCATGCACGGACTTCAGCGCTTCCGGGTCGTTCCCTGCGCCGTGAAAATGAACGACGCCGCAGTCGGACAGTTCTGCTGGCAGCCCTCCCGGAAATTGCCGCGTAAGCAGCATAATCGGCACTGTGTGGTACTCAGGGACCGAGCGAATCTGCGAGGCGAATCGCATGAAGTACTGCTCGCCGCCGCTTCGAGGTGTGTTGATGATGACAATGTGGTCTTTCATTTTGTAAATCCAGCGTCCAGTCAGTATGCGTTCTCTGCGGTAGAAACGGTATTCGATGTAATCACTGACGATCAGGGTCAGTAGCGTAATGGCGGAGATAAACATCAGCAGGATGGTGCTGATGCGGCCAACGGGCGTTACCGGCGAGTAGTCACCATAGCCAACGGTAACCAGTGTCGTCATGGTGAGCCACACGGCTTCGAAGAATGAGAGCGGTTCTGCTGCCCAGAGGATCAGCGTATGCGTGACAACGAGTCCGCCGAGGATAGTAAAGAGTCGGTTTATCCGGCTTCGGATGAGCCCGCCCATAGGGAGGTGAGATTGGGTGTGCTCCGGGTTCAGAGGGCGTCTATTTCGCATCATGGAGAGCGGGTGCCTGTTCAGTCCTTGGCGAGTTCGTTATACAGTACCTGAAATATATCAGAGAGACAGAGGGTTGCGTTATGTCTGAGCCATGGGCTTCACTGCCGGGAGTGCTCAAGGAGGAGATTTCCGGATGCTGGCCATCGGTATTCCCGGAGGGGCTGCCGGGCTGGCTGGCCGGTGACCATGTCTCCGAGGCCGATGTGGCAGAGGCTGTTTCCCGGAGCCTGTTTCTCCGGCAAACCCTTGAACGACATCCGGAGCAGATTCGGCCCGCCGTTGCTGCCCGGCCTTTGACTGAACCAACCACAGAGGCCTGGCTGGCTGATCGCTGGCGGGATTACCTCCAGAACGTTGACTCTGAGCCGGCCTTGCATGCAGCACTTCGCCAGTACAGGCGGGAAGTGCAGTTCAGGATTATCTGGCGGGATCTGATGAAGTGGGCCGATCTGCATGAAACCATGGCCGCCACCAGTGCCTTTGCGGATACCGCCATTGATGGTGCCTTGAATTGGCTCTACGAGCGAGCCTGTGAAGAGTTCGGTACCCCCATGGGGGCTGATCCGATAACCGGGCAAGAGGCACCCCAGAAAATGGTGGTGCTTGGTATGGGCAAACTCGGCGGCCGGGAGCTGAACGTTTCCTCCGATATTGATCTGATTTTTGCCTTTCCCTCAAAAGGCGAAACCCAGGGCGGCCGGCGTGCCCTGGATAACCAGCAGTTTTTCATCCGCCTTGGCCAGCGACTGATTCAGGCGCTGGACCAGATTACGGCGGATGGTTTTGTGTTCCGGGTGGACATGCGCCTGCGGCCTTACGGCCAGAGTGGTGCCCTGGCACTGAGTTTTGCCGCCCTTGAAACCTACTACCAGGATCAGGGCCGGGACTGGGAGCGCTATGCCATGGTCAAGGCCCGGGTGGTGGCCGGCGACCAGCGGGCAGGGCAGGTGTTGATGGAAAGCCTGAAGCCTTTTGTTTATCGGAAATACATTGATTTCAGCGCCTTCGAGTCCCTGCGCACCATGAAAGAAATGATCAGCCGGGAAGTGCGCCGCAAGGGGCTGGAGAACAATATCAAACTGGGCAGTGGCGGTATCCGCGAGATCGAGTTTGTGGTGCAGGCGTTCCAGTTAATCCGGGGCGGGCGTGACCGGGAGCTGCAACAGCGGGAATTGCTGAACATCCTCAAGGAACTGGAAGAGCTGGAGCTGCTGCCATCCGCCGTTGTGAAGGAACTGCGTGAAGCCTACGTGTTTCTGCGCAACCTGGAGCATGCCTTGCAGGGCATGGAAGACAAGCAGACCCAGGTTCTGCCAGACGATGAACTGTCGCAGGCCCGGGTTGCGCGCATTATGGAGTTTGATGACTGGGCCGCCTTCCAGCATGTGCTGGATGAACACCGCAACCGCGTGGCCCGGCACTTCGCCAATATCATTGCGACCGAGGACGAGGAAGGCGATTCCGAAAACGGCGTTGATGACGGCTGTTACGAGCTCTGGCTGGCAGAAATGGAAGAGCCTGCCGCTGTAGAGTGGCTGGCGGAAAAGGGCTTCGAAAACCCGGAAGACAGTTACAAGCGCCTGGCGAGCCTGCGGGACAGCCGAACGGTGCAGACCCTGCAAACCCAAGGCCGCAAACGCCTCAACCAGTTCATGCCGTTATTGCTGAACGCGTTGATGGATGTTGAGAATGCGTCGGAAACCCTCGACCGGGTATTGCAGCTGGTCGAGGCCATTTTGCGCCGCACCGCCTACATGGTGCTGCTGGTGGAAAACCCCGGCGCGCTTACGCAGCTGGTGCGCCTGTGTAGCGACAGCCCCTGGATTGCCCGCCAGCTGGCAGAAACCCCGCTGCTGCTGGACGAACTGCTGAATGCCGAGAGCCTGTACAGCCCGCCTGCCAAGGAAGAACTGCAGGACGACCTGCGCCAGCAGATGCTGCGCATTCCCTATGAAGACCTGGAAGAGCAGATGGAGGCGCTGCGTTACTTCAAGAAGGCCCATGTGTTGCGAGTGGCGGCTTCTGAGCTGAAGGGAACTTTGCCCCTGATGAAGGTGAGCGATTACCTCACCTGGATTGCCGAAGTGGTGCTGGACCATGTGGTGGATGTGGCTTTCTCCAACTTGGTCAGCCGTCATGGTTATCCGCGGCGGGCGGATGGTTCGGCGTGTGACACAGACTTCGCCATCATCGGTTACGGCAAGCTCGGCGGTATCGAACTCGGTTACACCTCGGACCTCGACTTGGTGTTTGTGCACCAGGCCGATCCGCAACTGGCCACCGATGGTGACAAGCCCATCGACAACGCGGTGTTCTACACCCGCCTGGGCCAGCGCATTGTGCACATTCTCAGCACCCAGACGCCCTCAGGCCAGCTTTATGAAGTGGATATGCGGTTGCGCCCGTCCGGTAACTCCGGCTTGCTGGTGAGTA
The DNA here is from genome assembly GCF_016464145.1 of Marinobacter sp. bablab_jr008. Classification (NCBI taxonomy): domain Bacteria; kingdom Pseudomonadati; phylum Pseudomonadota; class Gammaproteobacteria; order Pseudomonadales; family Marinobacteraceae; genus Marinobacter; species Marinobacter sp. bablab_jr008. The sequence goes on along the minus strand of NZ_JACDWW010000061.1, from coordinate 44,704 downwards.
CCTTGCAGGCGTTCGAGAAATACCAGCAGGAGGACGCCTGGACCTGGGAGCATCAGGCCCTGGCCCGCGCCAGGGGGGTGGCTGGTTGCGACGATACGCTCAAAGCGTTCGAGGATATTCGCCACCAGATACTGTGCCGACAACGGGATAAGGCGTCGCTTCGGCAGGAGGTGGTTGATATGCGTGAGAAAATGCGCAGCAACCTCGGAACGCCCGAGGCCCGGCAGAATGAGGTTTTTCACATCAAGCATGACAACGGTGGCATCGTGGATGTCGAGTTCATGGTGCAGTACTTGATGCTGGCCTGGTGTTCTGAGCACCCTGAGCTGACCCAGTGGAGTGACAATATCCGCCAGCTGGAAGAATTGGGCCGCGCAGGTGTCTTGCCGGTGGAAGACACCGAGCGTCTGCGCGAGGTGTTCATCACACTGCGTTCTACCATACACCGGAGAGCTTTGCAGAATCTCAACAGCCAGGTCGAGGGCGGAGCCTTCACGCAAGAGCGTGACTACATCCAAAGTATGTGGAAAAAAGTCATGGTTGAGTAGCAAGCTAAATTTATTTCGGGCAGCGTTTGCTGCTAGAATGCCAGTTCCCCGAAAACCGCTTACTCAGGAGCAGAACAGAATGTCGATGGCTGATCGCGATGGCCTTATCTGGCTGGATGGTGAAATGGTTCCCTGGAGGGAAGCCAAAACCCACGTCCTCACCCACACCCTGCACTATGGCCTGGGTTGCTTTGAAGGCGTGCGTGCCTATAACACCGCGAATGGCCCGGCAATTTTTCGCCTGAAAGAACACACCGACCGCCTGTTCCGTTCAGCGCACATCCTGAACATGAAGATGCCGTTCTCCAAGGACGAGATCAATGAAGCCCAGCGTGCCGCGGTGCGGGAAAACAATCTTGATGAAGCTTACTTGCGCCCGATGGCATTCCTGGGCTCTGAAGGTATGGGGCTGCGTGCCGACAACCTGAAGGTGCACGTGATGGTTGCCGCCTGGAGCTGGCCGTCTTACATGTCGCCAGAAGCCAAGGAGCTGGGCATCAAGGTGCGCACTTCTTCTTACACTCGCCACCACGTGAACATCACCATGTGTAAGGCGAAGGCCAACGGCAACTACATCAACTCCATGCTGGCCCTGAACGAAGCCATTTCCGGCGGCGCTGAAGAAGCCCTGTTGCTGGACAACGAAGGCTACGTGGCGGAAGGCTCCGGCGAGAACATCTTCATCGTTCGCAACGGTGAGCTGCACACCCCGGAACTGACCTCCTGCCTGGCCGGCATCACCCGCGCCACCATCATCGACTTCGCCAAAGACCTTGGCCTGGTGGTGAAAGAACGCCGCATCACTCGCGACGAAGTGTACATTGCTGAAGAAGCCTTCTTCACCGGCACCGCCGCTGAAGTGCTGCCAATCCGTGAACTGGACGGACGTCAGATTGGCGAAGGCAAGCGTGGCCCGATTACCGAGAAGCTGCAGAGTATGTATTTTGATGCGGTGAAGGGTAAGCTGGCTGCGCACCAGGAGTGGCTGACGGCAGTTCGCTAACCGGGTAATCGTGTTGGATCAGTGAAGGAGCCGCCCCAAGTTTCCAGTGGGGCGGCTTTTTTATTAGAGTTGTTGTGAATGGCCTTGTGAGAGGTTCTGTGGTGGGCTCAGATACGGAAGTGCACATAAAACGCGATGGCATCAACGCACTAGTGGCGCCCGAGTGGGCAGACCAGTTCGACCCTGATTGGTTTGACCCTGATTATTGGGGTGAGCGCGCGGTGCCGGTTTCGTCGGGAGGGCGTGGGAGTGCCTGGTTTGTTGAGCGCAGCCCGGAACATTGGGTGCTTCGCCATTACCGTCGGGGAGGATTGGTCGGAAAGCTGATACGTGATCGGTACCTATACGCAGGCGAGGTGCGCGTGCGCGCGTTCGTTGAATTCCGACTGTTAGTCCAGCTCCGTGTTTTGGGGCTTCCTGTTCCTAAGCCCGTGGCTGTTGTGTACCAGCGCAAGGGGGTACTTTACTCCTCGGCCATTATCATCGAACGCTTGCAAGGTGTTCGCCCATTAGGGGATGTTGCTCTGTCCCTGGACGCAACCCGTTGGCGCGAAATCGGGCAAGTGATTCGTCAATTCCATGATGCGGGTTTGTATCACGCGGATTTGAACTGTTTCAACATCCTGGTCGGAGAGACTTCAACCCACCTGATAGACTTTGATAAAGGTGAGCTGCGCTCCCGAACCCCTTATCGGACTTCCTGGAAAGGTAATACGCTAGATCGGTTGAAGCGTTCCCTGAATAAGGCTTATGGCGAAGAGCTGGAGCGTGAATGGCAGTTTTTCCTTGAGGGGTACAACGCCTCCACTAACGTTTGATGAGAGAGCTCAATAGATCCGCCATAGCCTGTTTTTGGTTTACCATTGAATACTGTTGGGCAAGACTTGCCGCCGCCTGACTAGCTCGCTTTCCTGCGTCAGGGTCTGTCAGCATGTTCTGCGCGGCTTTACCCCACTCCTCCAGGTTGTAGCCACTGATTACCTCTGGCACTGAGTGATCCTGCATCAACTCAGCGACGCCGACGTTGTCACTTGCGATTGTAGGCACTCCACAGGCCAGCCCCTCCAGAACTACACGGCCATATTCTTCCAGTAAGGCGGGGAATATGTGCAAATCCAAGGCATGAAACAGTTCGTGGACGTTTGGTACCGGGTCGATAAATCGAATCCGGGACTGCAGGCCGTTTACTGATATCTGGTCGGCAAAACGAGTACTGTTGGATTTCCCCACGACAAGGAATTCAATCGGAAAGGATGTGTTTGCTGCAAGAAATCCGGCGACCTCCAGAAAGAAACGAACGTTTCGTTTGGTAAAGTCTCCGGAGGTGATCAGTCCAACAACCTTGGATGTTTCAGGGAGCTGCAGTTCTCGGCGAGCTTTACACCGGAGTGCTTCTTTGTCAGACACGTTGAACAGACTGGTGTCAACGCCCTGATAGAAAACTCGTAGTTTGTCGTTGGGCACTGAATATCGCTGCTGGAAATCATCGGCCATAAGCTTGGAGTTGGTGATGAGCGCCCGATAATCTCCTGCCGAGATGACGGAGTCATGGAATGCTGCAACATCAAGTTCAGGTGTGCCGCATGTTTCTTCATGCAATCTGACACAGTTGTGCATCACCAGGATGTCATTGCTGTGGCTGTCACCATGACTGAAAAAGAGGTCGTAGGGGTTTGCTCTCAGCCAGTGTTGTACACGCTTATCAAACCAGGTTCGGCGATAGGCGCCTTTGATGGGCCACCGCATGATGCGAACAAAATCCGCTCCACACTCATCCAGGATTTCCCGGTTATAGCGTTCTGCAATAATCGTAATGTCATAGCCCATAGCCTTGAGGTACTTGCAATGTTCAATCACGCACCTAACCGCACCGGTGTGTCTTTGGATTTGTCTGATAGCGATGATGGCTCTCAATGTGGACGCTCCCTATAGGTGTTACAGATGAACCAGGCTGCGACAGCATAATACAACCCAAAGTTCTGAAGAATTCTCCTCTGATCAAACAGAGTGATGGTAAGTCCAAAGAAGATGAACGATAGAAAAATCACAGCCAGCGTAACACGCAGAATATGGTGGTTCAGATGGCTGCCAGGGCGAGGTGTGGCCAAGTAGAACAAGGGAAGGGTCAGAATCAAAAGTAGAAGAAACAGACCTATCAGGCCGTGAGAGGCAAGCTGATACAGGTATTGATTGTGTGGCTCGGAAGAGAAATCTGACATGAGTGGTTTTAGTTGCCCTTCGGAAATCCGGGTCAGGATTTCCGTTCGGTATCCCGAGAAACCTGAGCCAATAAAAGGGGCCTCGGTGACAACGTTCATCGCGGCATCCCACATGAGTAGGCGCATTCCCATGGAGGTATACATCTGACCTTCTGAGAACTTATCAATCTCATTCAGGGTTAACTCGTATCGTTCGGATATTGGGTCAACAAATTTGACTGAGACGATGGCAACCGAAGCGACGAGAGCGAGTGTAATGACAAAGTAACGGATTTGGTTTCGGGTAACACTGAACCAGAATCCAATGGCGAGAAGTGCCAGAAACAAAGCAACCAGGCCGCCCCGGGATCCGGACTCCATAAAGGCTATCAGTGCGCCAACACTTCCCATCGCGGCTATCACATACCAGTGACGCTTGCTCTGGGTGAGTAATCCTCCAACGCAGAGTATCAAGGTAATAAGGGCGATATTGCCAAAATGGATGGCATGAACCAGTCCGTCTAACCTGCCCTCGCCGTCGTGCACAATCCAATACGCCAGAAACACCAGACCGCTCAGCGAAAAACTCAGTAACAGATCCTTTGCCCGGAACCGCGCGTGAAACAGGAGTGCGATGACAGGAATGCTGATCAAGAGCAGGGCGTGTCGCTCCACACGGGATTTTGCGAAATCGCTGGGATCAACGAGCCAGTAAATAATGATTGACCACATAAAGAAGAGAAAAGGTGCGGCAACGAATAGCAGGGCCTTTGGTTCAAAGCAAAGTCTCCTGCGAACGTTGGCGCTGATCGCAAATGAGACGATTCCGGCGAGCCCCAAAAGATACCAAAGGGCACTGCCGTATCCATCAACGATGACGCTGAGTGCAGGGAAGGTGCCAATGACGATAAGCAGTAAATACTTGAGGGCGGATGCCAGGCCATGTTGTGCTGGGGTCATTTGATGCCGCCTGACTCACTGCTGCGTCTGTTTTTGTAGAGCTTGACGATGGTCTCCAGCTTGACAGGATGCACATGGACCAAGCGTTTCAGAAACAGGTTTGCCTTCACTGAAGCCGGTGCTTTAGGGAAATCCGGGTCGCAGTAACGGCGATAAATCTCTTGCCACTCCCAGTGTTGCCACTGGGCGCATTGCCCTTTGGTACGTGAGATTCGGGCGGTTCCGAGAAACTTCTGGCAAAGCCCCAAGCCGAGGTCGGCAGGGGAGGCTATTACCAGGTTGTTGGCGAAACAAAGGTCAGACTGCTCCAGCCGGCTGGCTGATCGATCAAGTAACTCGTTGACATGTATTGAAGTGTCAAATTTCTGCAGGGCCTTTATCCAGAACATCTGAGTGCAATCGGGCGGATAACTTTTGTACAGGGCACCTTCATTATCGTGAATAGGGTCTTGGGCATCCTCAAAAAGATCGAGATCCCAAAGGGTTCTCAGGTCTTCGGTTAAGCCAAAATAGAAAAAGTCAGAGAGATGGAAGGGTACCCGGAATCCTTTAGCGTACTGTCTGGTGAATACGTTTGAGACGACAACTCTCTCTTTCAGAAAGCAATGCGTTGAGGTTCTTTTGGGGTATTCACGTTGCAGAGCTACGAAGTTGTTTCCCGTCAGATAGTTGTCACTACGTAATTTGACCGCGTATTTCGTGGTGACCTCTCTCAAGCCCTCACGTGTTGATACTATCTGCCTGTTATTGTTGAAGCGATGTGGCGCGCCGTCCCTTCCAAAAAACCTGACATTAGACCCGGGATCTTCAGATATGACGAGCCGATCGTAATCGAGCCCAGCGAGTTCCTGGCCGGGCCATGTTGAGAGAATCAGCGTGCTACCAGGAAGGTGCTGCCGAACTGACTCCAGGCATTTCTGGGTAATGCCTGGTTCTTGTTCACGGTCCTGAAAGCTCTGCACAGGGCCTTGGACAACCACGCTAATGTCAGAAAAGTCGCTCATTCGAATGCTCGTATCAGGTTTTATATGCCAATATCAAAGCCAATAGACTCTTCAAGCATTTCTTTTAGGTCGTCGCTATTACGTTTGATATTTATCGCGTCGCAGCTCTTGAAAGGGTTTGTTCGGGCGTAATCGTTGATTACGATTCTTCGGCCATGCACCAGGCCAAAAATAATATCGTCGTAAGGAATATTTAGGCGCTCAAGTTGCTTGATGGTTGCTTCCCGAAAGCTTTCCTTCCGCGATGTAGTGATAATTATCTGGACCTTTCCAGATTTGTGAAGTTTGTTCAGGACCTGAATGTTCTTTGTTATGCCATCGGTTTCACCCCAATACGGTGAGTTGTATTGAGCCGAATTCTCTACCAAGGTTCCATCAAGGTCTACGAAGAGCGTAGAGTATTGAGCCTTATATTGATTCCATTCGCGAATCGTTCCCCAGTCACAATAATCTTCACTATGCAGGGCGTTGAACGTATGGCCGTCCAGGAGCATCTGATAGATAATATTAGATATGTAAAGGTCGGGCGAGTCGCTGCTCAGCTTTTCATAAGTGTCCATAAAGGTTTGGGCTGACTCAAAAACGTAGCCTCCCACACAGAATGTTGAGCTAACGATCTTTTTCTCAACAATATTTTGCACAAAGCCATACTCATCAATGTCTATATAGCTTTTGTTTCGTGCATTAACGGTTTCTAGCTCGTGGAGGTCCAGACAGCAGACGTGGTTTCCCTCCTTAACGGGAGCAGAAAACTGGTTGTCAGAGTCTTTAATGAATATTGGACCGTTGATGCCCGCAGCCTTGAGTCCTTGATAAACCGTCTCGGGCTGGTTCCGTGTGCGTTCTTCCAGCATGATAAAACGAAGTTTGTCTCTGTGGCCAATTTCATCAAACTGAGTCTCAATCGCGACTCTTACGGAATGTTTGTCTTCATGCTCCTGTAAGCAGATCAAGTTGATACTTTCAAATTTATCCAGATCCAGTTTTTTGATTGCTTCAACAATCATCATGTGGCCCCTTGGGTGAGTAAGGAGCCATTTGGGTTTCATGTCTGGGAACCGTGATGAGCTTCCAGCAACTGGTAGAATTAGATGCATTTAGTCCTCCAGAGTCTTCAGGGATGTTTGAATGAAATTTAAAGTGGTTGTGTCGTTGGCGTATGGCAAAATTCTTAGAACGTTGACAGATTGGAGTATGTTGTACTCTTTCCCGGAGATTCCGAGAGCTGATAGCTTACGTTTTGCGAATATATCCAACTGCCGAAGCCCTTGGCAGACTCGAAGATGAGAGATCGGTTTTTTGGACTTGGTGAGAGACCAGTGAAGGTGCGTATCCTGCCGGAGCTTGACTAGGTCCATGATTGGGGAGTCGATATAGCTGTCCAGGAAATCGAATAGGCCGATGCAATTACCATTGGCAGAAAAAACGATGTTGGACAGGGTAAAATCGCCGTGACACCAACCATTCGGAATATTAATTTCTTTTTTTGTTAATCGGTCTCGCAATTTATTCCCGAAGAGCTGGTCGATCTCTTGTTTTTGAGGCTCCCCTGAAATGTTGCGAGAGATTTCATCCAGCTTTAACAAAGCCGACGTATTAACTGTTTGGTAGTCGGTTCGCAGGTTGTGATCGATGAAGCCTTCGATTGCTTTGATACTTTGCATTAACGCAGGTACGGAACAAACGCCAAGGAAGTCGATGAAGTTCAGGTAGGGTAGAAATTCCATTCGTGCGGAATAGAGGCCGGGATTATCCGCTTCATCATAGAGTTCTGGGACTATTATGGCAGGGTTCGTAAGTGCGTGTCGGAAGTCGTTTTGTTTGCGAATTTGTGCCTGGAGACGCGGAATATACGACGGGAGTGCGCATTCTTTTTCAACCATGATTCGCTGGTCATGAGTAAGCAGCCTTACGGTGCATCCCGAATTGCCAGAAATCTCAATTGAAGGCTGATGTAGCATTCCCGCTCCTTAGCTTTCTATTTGGTCTTATGTAATCACACTAGACCGATGATCTATCGTGGATAATCTGGTCAACATGCGTTAGCAGAGATAGTGAGGCCTCGTTGTTCGGCAACGTCACAAAGAGGCTGCCGGTCAACACCCTTACCTTTGTGCCGATACCGGCTCGTTCCGCTGCTGCAACGTCACTTGGTTTATCCCCGACCATAATGCACTCCGCCGGGTCCAGCTCAAACTCCTCAATCCCCCTCAATATCATCCCCGGCTTCGGCTTCCTACAGTCACAGTCTCGTTCACCTGCAGGTTCGAAATCCGGATGATGCGGACAATGATAAACCTTGGAGATGGTCACGCCCTGTTCCTTGAAGCGTTCCACCATCCAATCTGTGAGTTCCTGGAATTGGGCTTCGGAGTACATACCTCGGGCAATGCCGGATTGATTGGTGACGACAATCAACAGGTAGCCCCTTTCCTGAAAATGCCGGCAGGCTTCAAAAATCCCGTCTACAAACTCGAAATCTTCTTTGCGATAAACATAGCCGTGATCCACGTTGATCACGCCATCGCGGTCCAGAAATACGGCTTTGTTGGTCATAGGTTCTGTTCCTGAATACAGCGGTCCAACATGTCGATAACCTGTTCTGTCGTGATGTTTTCCATCAACTCTGCGCCCTTGAGCCTCTGGCCCCAGCGGCTTTGTTCCGGCGTTTCCCCTCGCATCTGCTTCAGTGCGGAGGTATAGGCATCTACCACGTATTCCTGCCACAGGTAGGGGCCGGTGCGTTTCGGGTTGCTGTGGGCATAGAGGCCAATAACCGGCGTGCCGGCGGCAACGGCCATGTGTGCGGGGCCGGTGTCTGGTGCCAGTACAAGGCTTGCTTCGCCAATCAGGGCGAACAGCTGCTTCAGGCTCGACAGGCCAACCATGTTGCGTATGGGGTGTTTGGCGTGGGCCTGAATGTTGGCAGCCAATTCCTTCTCACGCTCTCCCGGGCCGCCACAAAGATAAACCGAAAAGCCCAGGCTGGCGGCGTGGTCGGCAACGGCCGCGTAGCGCTCAGGCAGCCAGTTCCGCTCGGCGTTCGAGGCGGCGGGGGTGATGATCAGGTGTTTGCGGGTACCGGGGTCGAGCTGGGTTTTGGCCCAGTCCCGGTCTTTCGCATTCACCGGAATGTTCCAGGCGGGGGCTTCAAGAGGAATGCCCAGCGATTTCTGGAACTGTCGAAAATTATCTAACACATGCACCTTGTCGGTCGGCTCAACCCGTTCGTTGATAAACAGGCTGTGCAGCTCTTTGCTTTTGGCTTTGTCGTAGCCGATTCGTCGCTTGGCGGAAATACACAAGCTGGCGAGATTCGCTCTCAGGGCGACTTGCATGAGTAGAAGGGCGTCAAATTGTTTGCCCTGGAGCTGGCGTCGAAGGTTGCGGTACGCGGCCATGCCCTGCTTCTTGTCAAACACGACAAAGTTGACGCCGTCCATGCCCGCCATCAGTGCGGCTTCAGCCTTGCCGATCACCCAAGTGATCTCAGCTTCCGGGTAATGCTGCCGGATAGCATGAACTACTGCAGCGGCGTTGCAGGTGTCACCAATGGCCGACAGGCGCAGCAGGCAGATGGAGCGTGGCGCAGACAAATCAGCCTCGAACTTTCTTGATCAGCCCGGTGGTGGAACGGCCTTCAACCGTGGGCAGAATGGCAACCTCACCGCCGTTTTCCTGAACAAAGTCCGCGCCGACGATGGTGTCGATTGAGTAGTCGCCGCCTTTGGCGAGCACCTGCGGGTTCACCCGTTTGATGAGTTGCTCCGGGGTGTCGTTCTCCTCAGTGTTGTCACCGAAGGGGATGACCCAGTCCACACAGGCCAGGGCGGATAGCACTTCCATCCGGTCTTCCAGCGAGTTCACCGGGCGCTCCTCGCCCTTCAGGCGACGCACGGAGGCATCGGAGTTCAGCCCGACAACCAGTCTGTCACCGAGCGCCCGGGCCTGGGCCAGGTAGCGCACATGGCCGGCGTGCAGGATGTCGAAGCAACCGTTGGTAAAGACAATCCGTTCGCCCTGTTGTCGGGCGTAATCAATGTGCAGCAGGCTCTGCTCGACACTGGGGTGGTAGCCGCTGGTCTTGGCCGACCACTGGTGGCTGGCGCGGGCAGCCAGTTCCTCCGGGGAAACGGTTGCGGCGCCTAGTTTGGCGACCACAATGCCAGCCGCAAGGTTGGACAGCCAGGCGGCGTCTTTCAGATCAAACCCGGCGCTCAGCAAGGTGCCCAGAGTGGCGATCACGGTGTCACCGGCACCGGTGACGTCACTCACTTCCAGGACTTCCGCCGGGAAATGGTGATGTTCAGTCTGGGTTATCAGGCTCATGCCTTGTTCGCTACGGGTCAGCAGCATGGTATCGATACCCGCTTCGGCCAGCATGGCGCGGGCAGAACTCAGCATCGCTTCATCGGACGAGGCATCCCCACCGGCCGCCTTGAATTCGGTCAGGTTCGGGGTGATGACGGTTGCGCCACGATACAGTGAGAAGTCTTTGCTTTTCGGGTCCACCAGCACTTGCTTGCCGGCCTTTCGCGCAGCCTGGATCAGGTCACCAACACAGGCGAGGGTGCCTTTGGCGTAGTCGCTGATGATGACGGTATTGTATTGCTCAACCAGTTCGCCGTAACGCTGCTTGACGCTTTCGGCCTGGGCGACGGGAAAGGTGTCTTCCATGTCTAGCCGAACCATCTGTTGATGGCGGGAGATAATACGGGTTTTGGATATGGTGCGTGCGTCGTCCAGTTCCAGGAGCTCGGAATGGACCTTTTCCTTGACTAGAAGATCTTTCAGCAAACGACCGTCTGTGTCGTTGCCGATGATTCCGAGAATGGCGGCCTGGCCGTCAAGGTGGGCGATGTTTCTGGCAACGTTGGCGGCACCGCCGGCCCGGTCTTCTGTGTGGGCGACACGTACCACCGGCACCGGTGCTTCCGGTGAAATGCGGTTGGTGTCACCAATGAAATAGCGGTCGAGCATGACATCGCCAATCACCAGCACAGAGGCGTTCTGAAGCTGGTCCAGCCGGGCCAGATCAAGCATCAGTCAAGGCCTCCCGACAGCACCACCTCATCCATTGCTTCACACAGCCAGTGGCCGATGAACATATGGGCCTCCTGGATGCGGGCGGTTTCGTCACTGTTGATGATGATGGACAGCCTGGCGATGTCTTTTACCTTGCCGCCATCCCGGCCGGTCAGAGCAACGGTTGCGGCGCCCATGTCGTTGGCAGCTTTCAGGGCCCGGTTGATGTTCTCACTCTGGCCGGAGGTGGTCAGGCCGATCACCAGATCTTCAGGCTTTCCCAGGCCCAGAACTTGTCGCTCAAATACGGTCTCGAATTCGTAGTCGTTCGGGTGTGCTGTCAGAATGGACGTGTCTGTGGTCAGGGCGATGGAGGCCAGGGGGCCGCGCTCTTTTTTATAGCGGACCATAAACTCGGCCGCCAAATGCTGCGAATCTGCAGCACTGCCGCCGTTGCCCAAGAAAATGATCTTGCCGCCCAGTTTCAGGCTTTGGCGCGTCAGCTCCAACAGTTGCTCGACGGCTTCCTGGTGTTCTTCCATCACTGCAAAGGTTTTGCGGTGCCGTTCCAGAGTGGCGAGGTAGCTGCTTGGCTGGGACATGGGAGCCTCCGGTGTTAGCTTTCATCTGGGCGCGCCGGTGTTTCACGGCACCGGCTAGAAGGCGCAAAGTGTACCATGGTGGCTTAAGGCGTCCCATATGCTTTTTTCCGTACTAAACGGCTGTTAATGCAGTGTTCACAGTGTTCTTCGCCACTGATGTGAATGGTTTTGGCGGTTTTAGCTATGGGTAAAAGAGGTTAAGATGGCAGCCATATTCCGGGCCGTTGTCAGGCCCGCCCGCACGGAATTTTCAGGAGCCTTACCATGATTGTCGTCACTGGCGGTGCCGGTTTCATCGGAGCGAACATTGTCCACGCACTTAATCAGCGTGGCGAGACAGACATTCTCGTTGTTGACGATCTGACCGACGGCACCTATTTCCGTAATCTGGCGGAACTGGATATCACCGATTACATGGACAAAGGCGAGTTCCTGGAGCGGGTTAAGGCGAATGACCTGCCGGTGGGCATCCGGGCGATCTTCCACGAAGGGGCGTGTTCAGACACCACCGAGTGGGACGGCAAGTTCATGATGGAGAACAACTACACCTACTCCAAGGTGTTGCTGCATTGGTGCCTGGACCACAAAGTGCCTTTTCTCTACGCCTCCAGTGCGGCGGTCTACGGCGCCAGCGATGAGTTCCGGGAAGCGCGCGAGTGCGAACGGCCACTGAACGTCTATGGCTATTCCAAGTGGCAGTTTGACCAGTACGTGCGCACGATTCTGCCGTCTGCCCGTAGCCAGATTGTCGGCTTCCGTTACTTCAACGTCTACGGCCCCAGAGAGCAGCACAAGGGCAAGATGGCGTCCGTGGCCTATCACCTGCACGAACAGATCAAAGCTGGCCAGAATCCCAAGCTGTTCCAAGGTTGGGATGGCTATTCTGACGGTGGGCAACAGCGTGACTTTGTATATGTAGACGACGTGTGCAAGGTGAACCTGTGGTTCTATGATAATCCGGACCAGTCCGGCATTTTCAATCTGGGCACTGGCCGTGCCCAGTCGTTCCTGGAGGTGGCCGAGGCGGTCATCCAATACCACGGTAAGGGCAAGGTGGAGTTCATCCCTTTCCCGGATGAGCTGAAAGGCCGTTATCAGAGCTTTACCCAGGCGGATGTCAGTGCGTTGCGTGATGCGGGCTATACCGATTCGTTCACCGACGTTGCCAATGGTGTAGCGGCCTACCTGGCTTGGCTGGATCGATGAAATATCTGGTGGTTGGCCCGTCTTGGGTGGGTGACATGGTTATGGCTCAGGCGCTGTTCATGTCCCTCAAACAACAGGACCCGCAAGCAAAAATCGACGTGCTGGCTCCCGGGTGGTCGCTCCCGATCATCGCCCGTATGCCTGAGGTCAACACAGGCATCGCGGCACCCTGGAAAAGTGGTGAGCTGGCCCTGAAGGCCCAGTGGCGATTGGCCCGAACGCTGAAAGGATACGATAAAGCGATTGTCCTGCCGCGTTCGTTCAAGTCCTCTCTGATCCCTTTCTTTGCAGGCATTCCCGAGCGAGTTGGTTTCAGTGGGGAAGGGCGCTCGATTCTACTGACCGATGCCCGGCGCAGACGCCCGACCCGAGACGGCTCTATCATCACCGACAAAACCGTGTGGCGTTACATGGGGCTTGGGGCCAGCAAGGCGGATTACGAGAACTATCAGTTTGATGTGCCACAACCGTCACTGACGATTGACAAAGCGAACCTGAACGACGTGATGGGTAAACTGGGCCTGGACCCGGAACGCCCCGCCATTGCCATCTGCCCCGGTGCGGAGTTCGGCCCAGCAAAGCAGTGGCCTCTTGAAAACCACCGGGCGCTCGCTGAAAAACTGGTGCAGCAGGGCTTTCAGGTCTGGGTTATGGGCGGTCCGAAAGATGTGGAGCCGGGTGAGCAGATTGCCAATGGTCAGGAGGGCGTGTTCAATCTTTGTGGCAAAACCCGCCTGGAAGATACCGTGGACCTGTTCAGTCATTGCCGCAAAGTGGTCAGTCACGATTCCGGCTTGATGCACGTGGCCGCCGCTTCTGGTGCTGATGTGGTTGCCATCTACGGTTCCACCAGCCCGGATTTCACACCGCCACTGACGGATAAGGCGACGATTGTCCGGCATCCGGTGGAGTGTAGTCCCTGCTTTGAGCGAACCTGCCGTTTTGGCCATTACAACTGCTTGACCGGTATTTCCGTGCAGCGGGTTCTGGAGGCGTGCCAGTGAAACTGAGCGCGGTACTGATCACTAAGAACGCAGGGCCTGAGTTTGCCAAATGCCTTGAGAGTCTGGCGTTCGCCGATGAGATTGTGATTCTGGATTCCGGTTCGACAGACGATACGTTGTCTGTCGCCGAGAGATTCGGCGCGCGCATTTTCCAATCGGACGACTGGCCAGGCTTTGGTCCGCAGCGTCAGAGGGCCCAAAGCCACGCGCAGGGCGAGTGGTTGTTCTGGATCGATACCGACGAAGTGGTCACCCCGGAACTGGCCTCCTCCATTCAGCGCGCCATCGAACAGGCTCCGGCGAAGAAGGTGTTTCAGGTAAAGCGGTTGTCGTGGTTTTTTGGTCGTTTCATCCGGCACTCTGGCTGGTATCCCGACAAAGTGGTCCGGTTGTACCGCCGTGAAGAATACGGGTATGACAATGCTCTGGTGCATGAAAAGGTGCACTGTCCCGATGCCAGCGTAGAAACGCTTGACGGGGATTTGTTGCACTATACCGCGACCAATTTCCCGGATTACATGGCGAAATCCGTCCGCTATGCGGAGGATTGGGCCGAGGGGCGGGCCCGCCGTGGCAAGAAAGCCTCACTGTTTTCCGCCTGCACCCACAGTTTAGGCGCATTTGTCCGGAAGTATCTGCTTCAAAGGGGTTTTCTGGACGGCCGGCATGGGTTTTTGCTGGCCGTCACCACCGCCATTTATGCCTTCAACAAATACGCAGCACTCTGGATTAAAACTCGCCGTTGACGGTTTCCCTCAGCACCTTCAAAAGGGCTTCAGACGAATGCTGTACGTGAAAGTGCGAGGCGATTCTATCTCGAGCGCTTTGGCCCATATTTGCGCATAGTTCTGGGGATTCATGCAGCCGCTGAATGCCTGCAGCAATTTCTTCAGCGCTACCGGGCGTTACGCGTATGCCGGAAACGCCATCTTCAATGAGCTCCGCACTTCCTCCGGTATCGCTGACGATTGGTGCAACGCCATAGGCCATAGCTTCAATCACCGTTTTTGGAAGCCCCTCGCGTTTGGTCGAAGCCAGCACGGATACCTGGCAGGACGCAATGATGGCTGGCGCGTCTTTTCTGAATCCAGTCAGGTGAATTCTGTCGGCCATCGGGCTGGCCTGGATTAGAGCCTGAACCTCTGGATTGTCCATTCCCCGGCCCACGAGCAATAGGTGGATGTTGCTGTCCGCGGGTAAAAGGTGTGTGGCTTTCAGCAGAATTGGCAGTCCTTTTCTGGGGCGGATATTTGCCACCGACCCAACCACAAAGGCGCCATCCGGTACGCCGAATTGTTTGAGGTCTACCGGAGTATCCTGGTACCAGTCGAGATCGTGGCCTTTATAGACCGTACAAACTTTGTCTTTGTTGCCCCAGACGTGCTTTTGTAGGTCATCGCGGGTTGCTTTGGAAACGCAGATAATTCGATCCACCCGTGGGCTTAAGTGGGTCAGGTAGCCACTTGGGTCCCAGCGGCTGATATTGCCGGTTTGGCCTCGATAGGTCATAACTTTGACTGGCAGGCCGATTGCCGCAAGGTTGGTGTTAGCGATGGCTTTGTTGTTAAAGCAGTACACGGCGTCAAACTTGCCTTCGATCAGGAGGTGACGAATTCGACGAATGGCTTCAGGCTCTATTTTCTTTCGGGGATGGAAACCGTGTACCTTGATGCCGTTTTCTTCAAATCGGGAGCGGTACTCCGCATCCGGTTGTGTCATCAGCTCAACTTCGACACCCAATTTTGCCAGCCCGATCAGCATTTCGGCTTCTGGCCGAACAGAGTTCCAGGTATCTACATAGGAGCTGATTACAAGTAGCTTCACAGTGTTATGTCCTTTTCATGGTCGATCTCTTACACTGCCGCCATTAAAACATCGACGGGGCCGAGTTGGTATGCACATTTGCCACGTAAATCTGGCCGGAGGTTTTTCCGGCGGTGAGCGACAGACCGTAAACCTGATTCGGGAGCTGGCGAAGCGTGGCATTCAGCAATCGCTGGTGGCCCGGCCGGGGAGTCGTCTATGGGCTGAGCTGGAAAGCATCCAATCGCTCGGTAGGCGAGAGACTGCACATTTTCTGCTGGGCCACGGCAAGGGGGATTGGGACCTCGTTCATTGCCACGACGGTAAATCAGTCTACTGGGCCTGGATCGAGTCCCGCCTGCGTAGAACGCCTTACGTCGTAACACGGCGAGTCGATAATCCCATCGGAACCGGGCGCCTGACGTCTGCGGCCTATGGCGGAGCCGCGACCGTCGTCTGCCTGAGTTCGGCCATTGAATCAGTTGTACAACAGCGACTGGGCCGCGTGGACACTGTCATCATTCCCTCGAGTTTCTCAGGCTTTCCCGCCGCACCAGACGCCGTCGAAGCTATCCGGCAGCAGTATCCCGCCAAACGCCTGGTTGGCCAAGTGGGGCGCCTCCTGAAGCACAAGGGTTATCACATCACGATTGAGGCAGCGCGTTTGCTGGGCAGCCTCAGGCCAGACGTGCAGTTCATTTTCCTGGGAGAAGGGCCAGATGAACAGTGGCTCAAGTCCCAGGCACAGGGTTTGCCCAACGTCAGTTTTCTGGGGCATAAAGATAACGTCGGGGATTGGTTGGCAGCTCTGGATGTCTTCGTGTTCCCCTCACTCTCCGAGGGGCTTGGCTCAACGATTCTTGAGGCCATGCAACATCGTGTGCCGGTGGTTGGGGCCAAAGCCGGAGGCATTCCTGATCTGATCTCCGATAAAGCGAATGGTCTTCTGGTATCTCCGGGTGACCCGGAGGCTTTGGCTTCGGCGATTCAGTTTATCCTCGATAACCCAGAGCAGGCCGCCGCTTTCGCAGACGCTGCCCAGGCTGGATTAACAGCGTTCAGCCCTGCGTCGGTAGCGGAGCGTTACCTGGGACTCTACTCCGCAACCTTGCAATCCTAAGGTAGTTCCTGGCAGCCGGGCGGTTAGTCGCAAATCTGCCCGGGCTTATAAGGATTCGGGTTCCCCGGCGGCCGGTGCCGCATACGTTTGTACTCCCACTGGTACTGTTCAGGGGCCATTCGTACCACCTTTTCCACGGATTGATTCAATGCGGTGGCGCCGGCCACTGCATCATCGGCACCAATGCCAGGCTCCGCCGGAGTGACCAGAATCTTGAAGCCTTCGCCGTTGGGCAGGCGCTCGGCGTAGGTCACCAGAACATTGGCCCCGGTTTTCTGTACCAACTTGCCGACCAGGGTCATGGTCATCACGTCCATGCCAAAAAAGGGCGCGTAGGCGTTGGTTTTGCCCCGGGGAGACTGGTCGGGAAGAATGCCGGCTACGCCACCTTCCTTCAAAATGCCCATCAGGCGCATCAGGCCTTTACGGTCGCCGCGTACCAGTTCGGAGCCCAGGCGCCCCCTCACCCGAATCATGTAATCTTCGAATTCCTTGATGTGCGGAGGGCTATATAGCGCGGCCATCTTATAGCGGGAAGAGAAAAACAGGCCGGCCAGCTCCCAGTTGCCAAGGTGGGGCGCGAGCAAGATCAATCCTTTGCCGGTCGCCAGGGCCTCATCAACCAGCTCCAGGCCTTCCGTTTCCTTGATCAACCCAAGGCACTTATCTACGGGCCACTCCCACATCAGCGGAATTTCCAGGGCCGTCATGCCGGTGTGGGCCAGGGAGTCTCTGGAAAGGTCCCTGCGCTGCTCTTCGGTGAGTTCCGGCAGGCAGATGTCCAGATTGATGTCGGTGATCTTCTTTGGCCTGCCGCCCAGTTTCCAGGCCAGGAGCCCCAGCCATTTGCCGATGAACTGTGCGGCTCCCAGGGGTAAATAGCTAACCATCCGCAACAGGCCGGCAATCAGGTAATACTTGAATTTGCTCATGATCTGCCGTACCGGTCCTCGAATCGTACAATATCGTCTTCGCCCAGATAGGATCCGGACTGCACTTCAATCAGTTCCAGATCAATAACGCCGGGGTTTTCAAGGCAATGGATCTGGCCGACCGGTATGTAAGTGGACTGGTTCTCGGTCACCAGGTACGACTCCTCGCCATTGGTTACCTTTGCGGTGCCGCTGACGACAATCCAGTGTTCTGCCCGGTGGTGGTGCATCTGGACAGACAGCTTGGCGCCGGGCTTCACGGTGATGCGTTTCACCTGGTAGCGGTGGCCATTATCGATGGAATCATATACACCCCAGGGCCGGTAGACTTCCCGGTGATTCATGTGCTCGTGTCGACCATCATTCTTGATGCGTTCAACCACCTTTTTGACATCCTGGACCTGATCTTTATGGGCGACCAGCAAGGCGTCTTTGGTTTCAATGATCACCAGATCTTTCACGCCAACCGTGGCCACAAGGCGGCTGTCTGCCCGGACCAGAGTGCTCTCTGTGTTATGGGCAATGACATCACCGCTGAATGCGTTTCCGCAGCTGTCTTTCTCGGAAACTTCCCACAAGGCGGACCAGGAGCCGATATCGCTCCAGCCGGCATCGAGCGCTACCACGGCGGCGTTATCGGTCTTTTCCATCACGGCGTAATCGATGGAATCTTCCGGGCACTCGGCGAATACGCTTTCATTCACGCGGGTGAAGTGCAGATCCTCGCTGGCGTCGTCCAGCGCTGCCTGGCAGATCGCAAGAATGTCCGGGCGGTGTTTCTGCAGTTCCTGAAGGTAGGTGCGGGCGCCGAACAGGAACATGCCACTGTTCCAGAGGTAATCACCGGATGCGAGGTATTCTTCCGCGGTAGTCTGGTCGGGCTTCTCTACAAACCGGCTAACGCTGAAGCTGTCGTCCGCCAATTTCGGGCCTTGCTGGATGTAGCCGTAACCGGTTTCCGCATGGCCGGGTACTATGCCGAAGGTCACCAGCTTGTCCTGCTGAGCCAGGGGTATGGCTTTCTGGATGCCGCTCTGGAACGCAGCGATATCTTTGATCAGGTGGTCTGCGGCCAGAACCAGCATCAGCGGGTTCTGGTTTTCATCGATGTTCTTGACCAGTTGCAGGGCTGCCAGAGCGATGGCCGGTGCCGTGTTGCGTCCACAAGGCTCCAGAATAATTCGGGCATCTTTGTAGCCCGCCTGGCGCATTTGCTCAGCCGCCAGAAAACGGTGGTCTTCATTGCAGATCAGGAGTGGATCGGCGGATTCCATACCATCCAGCCGCGCCACGGTCAGCTGCAGCATGGATAGATGTTGGTCCGTCAGTTTCAGGAACTGCTTGGGGTTCAGTTGCCTGGATAACGGCCAAAGGCGAGAGCCGGTGCCTCCGGCCATAATGACGGGGTGAATCATGTGCGCGCTCCAGGGTGTTGAATTGTTGCCAATTCGGCTAAGAATCACTGACACTATATGTTAACACGCAGATCTTAACGGTTTTATCTTAGGCGTTGGAAATCTTCCCAGGATAGACCTTCGCCGTTTTGTTCCCAGGCCAGTCGTTTTCTGAACCTGTCGATCTTTCTATCTATGTAATGTGAACTCCAGCCCGGTAGCGGCGCCAGCGCCTGGGGGATCGTTGGCGCCCCGAGACCATCCACCAGAAACAATTGAGTGCGGCCAATCCGATCCGTGACGACCAGGTTATGAGGGAGCAGGTTTCTGGTGAGTATTCGGGTTTGTTTCAGCCAGTCGAGAAATTCTCTGATGCCTGTTTCCAGTTCCGGTGTCAGGCCATGGTCTTGCATCAGTGTTTCGAGCGTTGGCGCAACATTGCCATCAGCACAACGAATCAGTTCGCTTTCATTGGCCTCGCCAAGGGAAGTTTGCACGCTTCCATAGAACCTTGGCAGATGCGACCAGACAAGATCTTCGCGACCTTTAGCGAGCAGTTCTCGTATGGCACGCTGATTGTGCGCGATGATCTCCTGGGTGTTATCGTTGAGCCGATTGGTTCCTAAAAGCTGCTTGAGGCGTGATTGCCTTTGGGTGCGGGCTGCAATATTTTCGGGGCGAACGATCTTCAGGCAGCGGGCTGAATCTAACGGGTGTTCGTAACACAGGCGATTGTAGCCCTGCGCGAACGGCAACTTGTCAGACAGGTCTAGCATGGTTTCATTAGTTGAGGCGAGAGAGTGAATCGGGCAATAGCATACGGGGATTGCAACACAGAAGGGCTTAAAGGTGAATGTTTCCCTTTATGGCCACAGATTGTTTGTGAGTCGGAAGCGCTTGAGCTGACCAATTGCGGACACACTATGAGCACGACTCGTGAACTGCTTGAGTACAATCGTGCTTTCCCCGCGTCACAGTACGCTGTTGCTTTTGTCCAGTATGGTCTGGTGGACTCCTGGCTAACGTTTCGCGGGGCACCCTATGTGCTTTATTACCCTGATTTCCCCTTGCGTAAACTGGCCAGAAAGCTGGTTAAGAAGCTCAAGAAACTGGCGCGTGTATGGCAGCTGCAAAAGCGTTTGGGGGCTGTTGAACAGGTACCGTTATCAGAATACGTGGATAACCTTCATCAGGTGATTGTATCGGCGCCCAAGACCCGTTTTATTCTTGTTGCAACGGCGCCCAACCTGGATGAGCCACGCAACCCAAGGATCAAAGTCTACAACGAAGCATTAGCGAGGATTGCGGAATCCCACGATAATGTGATGTACGTGGATGTTTATGAGGATATCTGGGCGCATCGCGACCTCACTCTCATGGAGGACGGTACTCACCTGACAGCCGCAGGGCATGAACGGATTGCGGCGAAGATTATTAGTGTATTGAAACAAGGTTAGCGATAGCTCTCTGATAGACATTCAGCGTTTGGCTAGCCATGCTGGAAAGCGATAGTTGATCAGCAGCAAATGCTTGTGCTTCTGCCTGCTCGGCGACCAATGTTGAAGTGTCTTGGCTTAGATAAGCAGCAAACCGCTTTGGGTCTTCACCACGAAAGATGTGTTTTTCAGGCAAGATTTCGTTGGCTATCGGTACGTCGGTTGAAATGACGGGCTTACCGAGCAAGAGCGCTTCTGCACACACATAAGAAAACCCTTCTCTTTCAGAGCTGATCACCACCCCATCTGCCGCAGCCATCAGTGCGGGAACGTCTGAGCGGAAGCCAAGCAACTTCACCGTCTCAGACTGATGGGTTGAGCTGATGAGATCCGCAAGTCGCTGCCGCTCAGGCCCGTCACCCGCTATGAGCAGGGTTCCCGGGCAATACTGAAAGGTTCTGATGAGAAAGTCGAAGCCTTTGACCGACACCAATCTGCCCACGGCCAGCCAAACCGGCCGTTCTGTTTCCTTGGGAAGCAGGGCTGGCGCCTGAGGAATAACCGATACGCCATTGTAGATGACCGTAACGCCCGGTTGGGCGATGTCCGTTGCAAGGGCCTGACTGACGGCGATCAGTTGGTGAAACGCAGCGGCTTTAGGGTAGCGCGACTTGAAGCCGTGAATGGTCGCTACTCGCATCAGGCTTCTCGTAAAAGGTGTCAGCCGCTGAAGAACGAAGGCCGCTTTCGTGCCCTGTGCATGAATAACATCGAAACCGTTGGCTCTGATTAGACGAAGGACGGTGAGCAGTAAAAAGGGAGAGTTGCGTGAGCCACCTGTATCCAATGCTCGCGTTTTTACCGCTGGTTCAAGGTCCGAGAGATGCTGTGATGCAGCCGCCAACGTCACCGTGTGCCCCAGTCGTGCCAGTTCGCTGGAGAGTTCACGGGCGTGTTTTTCCATGCCGCCGGTATCTGGATTGTCCGAGAGCATCAGCATCAGAATATTCACGGGGTGAGATCCTGCCGCGCTGCCATCAGTTTTTGATAGATGGCGAGCGTGGCCTCCGTCTGCGCCCGCAACAAAAACCGCTCCGGCAACTCAATCTCCGGCCGGGGCTTATCCAGCAGGCCCAGCACCGCACTGGCGAAAGCCCCTGTATCATCCGGCGTAACCAGTCCCTCGCGGAAACAGGCCTGCAGGGTTTCTGCGGCGCCACCCCGGTTGTAAGCCACCACCGGTGTGCCGGACGCCAGGGCTTCGGTTACTGTCCGCCCGAACGGCTCAGGCTTGGTGGACATATGGCACACCACATCGGCCAGCAGGTACAGGTTGGTCATGTCATTGCGCTGCCCCAGGAAGGTGACCTTGTCGGTCAGGCCCAGGCGGCTGCGTTCTTTTTCCAGCTCTTGCAGAAATCTTTCCTTACCGGGCTCTGCGCCGCCAACGATGATGCCGTGACAATCCGGCCGTTGGCGTACGATTCTGGCCATGGCTTCCATGAAATGCAGCTGGCCTTTCCAGCGGGAAATCCGGCCGGGCATCATGATGATCTTCTTGCCAGCCAGTTGTGGAAACCGCGATAGCAGGATATCAAGCCACTGGTCGTTGATGGCGCGGTTGCGGAAGGCGTCAATGTCTACGCCGCGCTGGATTACTGTCAGTTTGTTTTCCGGAACAGGAAAGTTTTCCAGTACGTAGTCCCGGACACAATTGGAAACCGCTATCACCTGGTCTGCCCTGGCCATGATGGCGCTGTAGGGGTTTACGGAATACATACCGTGAAAGGTGGAGACAATGGCTGGGCGCTCATGTTGCGGTAGTGTTTTCAGGGCCAGGTGGATAATCCATGCGGGCATCCTTGAGCGCACGTGCACAATATCCGGCTTGAGCTCTTGCAGCAGTTTGCGCATTGGTAAAACCTGCCCGAACGAGGCGGGTGTTTTACGGTGAATTGGCATGTGGATATGAGTCGAGCCCTGGCCGCGAACCTGTTCGGCCATTGGTCCACCGTTGGAGACCACGAATGACTGATGGCCACGTTTGACCAGTTCTGCCGCAAACTCTACGGTGCCACGTTCCACGCCGCCGCTGTACAAGGCGGGTAAGGCCTGCAGTATTTTCACGGTCGTTGCTCCTTGTTTTGTCCGGACTGGAGAAGGCGGGGAAAGCGCTCGATGATCCAGCGCGCTGCCCTATCGGCTTCCCATAGCCTCGGGTGTTGTGGCTGGTGTTCTGCCATTACACTGGCATGGTCGCTCCAGTGGGCGACCAGCCCGAGCCTGGCTAAACGGCTAATGCCATTAACCACCCGGCTACCCGCCTGGGGGGGCAGGTCGAAAATGCCGGTAGGAACGCCAGAGGTGGCGGCTTCACACACCATGGACATGCTGTCTGGCGTTACCCAGACAGCCCGGGAGGTTTCCAGCTGGTGTTTCAGCCAGTCGTCGTAGGTCTGGCTGTGGTGAACAACCAAGATGTTTTCGTTTTGAAGTTCCGTCAGTCTCCGGTAAAGAGCCTCCGGTGTGCGGCGGGAATCGCTGATGGTCCAGTGCCACCGGGGGTATCGGGCAATCAGGTCGCTGATCTGCGAGGTGATTGTGTCGTTGTTCCAGTCAAAGTGCTCCGAGGGACCACCGACGAGTATGAGTGCGTTCGGCTTGCCGGTCAGTTCGGACAGCGGCGTGATTGCATTGATGACGCCCTCCGTGTTCAGCACGGTTTTTGAAGGTTTTACGTCGTCGTGGGCGGGAATGATGGCGCCATCTACCCAGTTAAGGGGAAAGGCTGGTTTCATCAGTACCAGTGTTTTTGCCTTGCGGTACCGGCGCAGGGCCAGTAGCAGCCGGTGAGTGCCGGAACCCGCCGCAACAATCAGGTCAGGTTGGGGCAAGGCCTTGTCCATAGTGGGAGCCAGCCCGAGCAAAGCCCGCCAGAGCGGCACGGTGTAATCCGCAGCGTTTAACCAATACAGCTTTGCGCCCGTTAGTGCGCGCAAACGCCCGGCAAGGCCTCGCAACTGGCTGCGGTGGCCGGGTTTGTTGTCGGTAATCAGCCAGATGACCGGCGCCTGCGCATCGTCTTCCAAGGGACTAGCCTTTTTTCTTGCGTTTGCGGCCGTAGAAGCCGGGGTCGTCTTTGTCCGGCCGGGTTTTGAAGCGGCGGTGCATCCAAAGGTACTGATCCGGCGCCTTGCGGATTTCCTGTTCGATAATGGCGTTGATGCGTGTAGCATCTTGCAGGTCATCGCCGGTCGGGAAATTTTCCAGCGCCGGCTGGAAATAGATGTCGTAGCCCGGTTTGTCTTCGCGGCGGAAGTGGCTGAACGGCACTACCTTGCATTTGCTGCGCTCCACAATCCGGGACGTGGCGGTAATGCTGCCGGCCGGAATGCCGAAGAAAGGGGCAAAAACGATGTCTTTGCGGCCGTAATCCTGGTCGGTGGCGTACCACACCGCGTGATTCTGCTTCAGGCACTTGAACAAGCCGCGCAGGTCCTTGGCGCCCAGCACCGTGCCATAGCGCCGGCCCCGGGCACGGGTCATCACCGCGTTCATCAGCGGGTTGTTGTGGTCCCGCTGCATCACGTCCGCTTCAATAAACTCGGTAACCAGGCTGCCCCCCAGGTCCAGCGTGCTGTAATGGCCGCCCAGAAGCAGCACGCCGTGGCCGCCTTCCAGTGCCTTCTCAAGATGCTCCACACCATGCACCTGCGTGATGCCGGTAAGTTTGGCCGGGTTTCGGAACCAGGCAATGCCCAGTTCCATCACACCAATACCGTTGGCGATAAAGGCATTGCGCACCAGTGCGTCCTGTTGGTGCTTGTTCAGCTCAGGAAAACACAGCCGGATGTTGGTTTCGGTAATATGTCGCCGGCTCTTCGCCAGTTTCCAGGCAACCAGGCCGATCATCTTTCCCAGCCACCATTGAAAGCGGATAGGTAACTGCGCAGCCAGCCACATCACCGCAATGCCCAGCCAGGTTGGCCACCAGCGGGGATGGCGGTAAGCTGAGTAATCGGTGTTTCTGGGGAGTTTGCGGTACTTCTTTTTCAAAATCGTGAATCCTGCATCGACAAACGTTTTACCGGGGGGCAAGATGCCCGTCCACAACAAATTTATCCCTATGATAACGCACTGTTTTGCCGGGAGTCCTGCGTGTTCCAGTTTATCTATTCCCTGCTGATCCGGCTCGCCCTGCCGTTTATCCTTGTCCGGCTCTGGTGGCAGGGCCGCAAGGCGCCGGCCTTGAGGCAGAACTGGCAGCACCGGCTGGGACTGGTGCCCGAGATGCACGGGCCGGTTATCTGGGTTCACGCAGTTTCCGTGGGTGAAACCATTGCCGCCGGCCCCATGGTCCGGCGCCTGCTGGCCCGTAACCTGGGTGCGACCATCCTGATGACTGCCATGACTGATACCGGGCTGGCCCAGGCCCGGAAGATGTTTGGTGACAGGGTAGCCTATGCCTACGCCCCTTACGACACGCCCGGGGCTATTCGGCGCTTCCTGAATCGGGTTAACCCCCGCATCCTGGTGATCATGGAAACGGAAATCTGGCCCAATATGATTCGCCAGTGCCGACACCGTCATGTGCCTGTTTTTCTGATCAATGCCCGTCTGTCTGAACGATCTGCCCGGGGGTATGAACGGGTTCGGGGCGTGGCAGCACCTATTATCAAAAGCATCAGCTGGGTGGCTGCGCAAGCCGAAAAAGACGCAGAGCGGTTTCGCCGCATCGGAGTGGCTCCGGGTAATGTTGAGGTCACCGGCAGCGTAAAATTCGATGCGGATATTCCTGATGATGTCCGTGCGGCCTCTGTCAGCTTCCGAAAATCCCTGGGTGAGCGCCCCGTTTGGATTGCCGGCAGCACCCACACCGGAGAAGACGAGCAATTGCTGGCGGCTCATCGCCAGATTCTGGCTCAGCACGCCGATGCCTTACTCATCATTGTGCCCCGGCATCCGGAGCGGTTTGATTCGGTAGCTGAGATGGCTCAAGGCGAGGGCTTTTCCGTGGTTCGCCGGTCAACAGGAGCATCTCCCGCTGGTGCGGAGGTGTATCTTGGCGACACCATGGGAGAGCTGATGATGCTTTACGGAGCCAGTGACCTCGCCTTCGTGGGCGGCTCACTGATCGAGCGGGGAGGGCACAATCCGCTGGAGCCTGCGGCCTGGGGCATTCCGGTATTCTCCGGCACTCATGTGTTTAATTTCGAGACAATCTATCAGCGCTTACTGGATGATCAGGGTGTCCAGCTGGTCGAAAATGCGGATGAGCTGGCGCGGGCGATCTGTTCACTGATAGACGACCCGGAGGCGCTGAAGGCATACGGTGAGCGGGCTCTGGCGGTGGTCAACAAGAACCGGGGTGCGCTGGATAAGGTCGTGGAGGGTATTACGGAGCGGTTGTAACTCCGGGTGCCGCACTGGCACCCGGAATATTCTGCAAGCTGCCCGACTTACTGCACCGGATCGTCCAGTGTCTTTCCTTCTTCGGCCAGGGCTTCAATGCCCCGTGCGCCTTCGCTGAGCCAGTTGTTCAGGTCAATCAGATCCTGCGGGCTCAGGGTGCCTGCCGCCTGCTTCAGTTGCAGGGTGTTGATCACGTAGTCATAGCGGGCGTTGGCGTAATCCCGCAGCGCCACGTAGTACGCACGTTCTGCATCCAGCACTTCCACAATGTTCCGGGTACCTACATCATAGCCGGCGCGGGTTGCATCCAGTGCACTGCGGCGGGAGATGATGGTTTGCTCAAGGGCAGAGGCTGTCTCCACGTTGTTGTTCACGGTCAGGAACAGGCTGCGGGTGTTCACCTGTACATCCCGGCGCACCGTATTCAGGTCCTGTTCGGCGGCGGTGACCAGCGAACGCTGTTCCCGGGCGCCGGCCTGGGTGCCGCCGCCCGTGTAGAGCGGGATGGTCAGTGACAGTGAGGCAACGGACTGGCTGCGCTCCTGCTGGGTAAAAAGGGCGTTCTCCAGACTGGTTTCCTGGTAGGAGGCGCTCAGCTCAAGGGTTGGCAAATGACCGGACTTTGCCGCTTTCAGGCTGGCTTCGCTGGCATTGAGTTGCCTCAGGGCCGCCTGAATAGACCAGTTTTGCTCCACCGCGGTTGCTTCCCACGAAGTCGGATCCATGGGCTCCGGGCGCCCGAGCGGAAAATTCTGCCTGAGATTTTCCATGGCGTCCGGATATTCTCCGGTTAACCGGGCCAGTTGTTCCCTGGCCACATTCAGGTCGTTGTCGGCGGCGATGCGCTGGCTCCTGGCATCGTCGTAGCTGGCACGCGCTTCATAGACTTCGGTGACGGCAATGAGCCCCACGTCAAACCGTTCCCGGGCCTGTTCGTACTGGCGCTGGATGGCCGTTTCAGTCGCTTTTGCGGTTGTGACGGTGTCCTTGGCGCGCAGGACATCGAAGTAGGCGGTTGCCACATCCAGAATCAGTTGTTGCTGGGCCAGGTTGTACTGGGCCTCGGCCGCCTCGGCCTGGAATTGGCTGGCTTCGTAGCTGAACCAGTCTTGAGCCCGGAACAGTGGCTGGGTCAGCTCGACGCCGTAGCGGTAGGTTCGATAACTGTCTCCCGAGAAGAGTTGCCGCGTCAGCTCATCGGCGTTTGCCCCCCCGGGTATATTCCTGGGCTCGAAACGTGTGTAGCTTGCTGACCCAACCGCCGAGATTTTGGGCAGCAGGGCGCTCTTGCTGACATCGCTGGTTGCCTGCTGTGCCTGGAACTGTGCCATGGCAGAGGCAATGCCGGAGTCATAAGACAGGGCTTTCTCGTAGGTTTCCATCAGATCCAGAGCAAGCGCAGGCTGGGCTGCGAGCAGGGTGATCAATCCTGGAAGTAAACGTTTTTTCATTGGTTCTCCTGAAATACTGACTCCGGGAATCTGCCCGGCAATGACCCAAAGGTATTGGTTGACCATTATGGACAATAATCGTTCCCGTCTCTAGACTTGCTAAGTCCACGTATTTTGTGGGCAAACCAATTCAGAATCGCGTCTTGACGGGGTGCTGATTCGCCATAAACTGGCGATCGGCTGAGATTGCAACGCAGAACCCGCGACCTGATCCGGATAATACCGGCGTAGGGATTAAGGCCAGATGAACCGCGACACCATGCCTGTAGGGCTATTTGTCGCAACTCCGTCATACGCGACCCGATACCACAAGAGCAACCGGGAGCATTTCATGACGGACTTACCAGCATACCTCAGCGACTCCGCAAAAGTAGACTCCGCAGCAATCAAACCATTACCAAGCTCACGAAAAATATACGTGCAGGGTAGCCGACCTGATCTGCGGGTGCCAATGCGGGAAATTACCGTGGGCGACACCCCCACTGAAATGGGTGGCGAAAAGAACCCGCCAGTGGTGGTGTACGACACCTCCGGGCCCTACACAGACCCGGAAGCCACTATTGATCTGCGTAAGGGCTTGCCGCCGGTTCGTGCCGCCTGGATTGCCGAACGGGGCGATGTAGAGCAACTGGACGGCTACACCTCCGAATTCACCCGCCGCCGCATGAAAGACCCTCAGCTTGATCCCCTTCGGTTTATGGACGAGCGAAAGCCACTGCGCGCCAAGCCCGGACGAAACGTATCCCAGATGCACTATGCTCGCCAGGGCATCATTACACCGGAGATGGAATACGTTGCCATCCGGGAAAACATGAAACTGCAGGAAGCCCGGGCCAACGGCTTGCTGGCGGACCAGCACCCCGGCCAGTCCTTCGGTGCTAACCTGCCGCCTGAAATCACTCCCGAGTTTGTTCGGGACGAAGTGGCCCGCGGCCGAGCCATCATTCCCGCCAACATCAACCACCCGGAAACCGAGCCGATGATCATCGGTCGCAACTTTTTGGTGAAAATCAACGGCAACATCGGCAACTCGGCGGTGACCTCGTCCATCGAAGACGAAGTAGAAAAACTGACCTGGGGGATCCGCTGGGGTTCCGATACGGTGATGGACCTGTCTACCGGCAAGAACATCCACGAAACCCGCGAATGGATCATCCGCAACTCCCCGGTTCCCATCGGCACCGTGCCTATCTATCAGGCGCTGGAAAAGGTGGGCGGCGTTGCGGAAGACCTGACCTGGGAAATCTTCCGGGACACCCTGGTCGAACAAGCCGAGCAAGGCGTGGATTACTTCACCATCCACGCGGGTGTTCGTTTACACCACGTGCCCCTCACCGCCAAACGCACCACCGGCATCGTTTCCCGGGGTGGTTCCATCATGGCCAAGTGGTGCCTGGCGCACCACAAAGAAAGCTTCCTGTATGAGCATTTCGAAGACATCTGCGAAATCATGAAAGCCTACGATGTCTCTTTCAGCCTTGGCGACGGCCTGCGCCCCGGCTCCATCGCCGACGCCAACGACGCAGCCCAGTTCGGCGAACTGGAAACCCTGGGTGAGCTGACCAAAATTGCCTGGAAACACGACGTCCAGTGCATGATCGAAGGCCCCGGCCACGTGCCCATGCACCTGATCAAAGAAAACATGGATAAGCAGCTGGAATGCTGCGACGAGGCGCCGTTCTACACCCTCGGCCCGTTGACCACGGATATTGCCCCGGGCTATGACCACATCACCTCCGGCATCGGCGCGGCGATGATCGGCTGGTATGGCTGCGCCATGCTCTGCTACGTCACCCCGAAAGAGCATCTGGGCCTGCCCAACAAAGACGACGTAAAAACCGGCATCATCACCTACAAAATCGCCGCCCACGCTGCCGATCTCGCCAAAGGCCACCCAGGCGCCCAGATCCGCGACAACGCGCTGTCCAAGGCCCGCTTCGAGTTCCGCTGGGAAGACCAGTTCAACCTCGGCCTGGACCCGGACACCGCCCGCGCCTACCACGACGAAACCCTTCCCAAGGAATCGGCCAAGGTGGCGCATTTCTGCTCCATGTGTGGCCCCAAGTTCTGCTCCATGAAAATCTCCCAGGAGGTCCGGGATTACGCGGCAGAGCACGGTATCGATGAGGTGTCGGCGATTGATGCCGGTATGCAGGCGAAATCACGGGAGTTTGTGGAATCGGGCAGCAAGATCTACGACAAGATCTGACCCGCATTCACTTGGTTCCATGATGGCGTGAATCCGAGCCTGGCGGGGTGTTAACTTGCACCCCGCCGTGGCTCCGGCTATCGTTCAAGGCCGAATGCGCAACCGGGTGAAGTAATGCCAAAACCATTCCAGTTCAACGCCAGCGACGTCAAAGTCGAAAAACGTGAAACCGTGTTCCAGGGCTTCTTCCGAATGGACAAACTCTGGCTGACGCATCCGCGCTTCGATGGTCGCGACATGCCCGTCTTTACCCGGGAACTGTTTATCCGGGGTGATGCCACCTGCGTGCTTCCATACGACCCGGCGCGCGACGAGGTTGTACTTCTGGAGCAGTTTCGTTTGGGGGCGCTCCACCGTAACCAGTCCCCCTGGTTACTGGAACTTGTTGCTGGCATGAACGAGGATGGTGAGAGTCCGGAAGAGGTGGCCCAGCGAGAAGGTCAGGAAGAGGCTGGGCTGAGTTTCAGTCGCCTGGACAAGATCTGCGATTACCTGGTGTCCCCAGGCGGTACCACGGAAATGATCCACCTGTATTGCGGTCAGATCAGCACCGCCGAGGCTGGTGGTGTTTTCGGTATGGAACATGAGCACGAGGACATTCTCAGCCACGTGGTGTCAGCGGATGAATGCTTTGCCATGATTGCTGATGGCCGCATCAATAACGCCGCCGCGATTATTGCCATCCAGTGGCTGCAACTGAACCGGGAGCGTTTGCGGCGGGAGTGGCAAGCATGACGGAGTGGGTAAAACGGCCCAGGCAGTATGTGCCGGACCTGCGCCAGTTGGGGGCACTCTGCGACGGCAACTATCAGCGCCTGCGCAAGCTGCGCCAGCTTGAGGTGGATGGCAAGCCCGTATGTGAGTTCGAACTGCACCGGGAGAACCAGTACCTGGGCCGGGTGCGGATTGAAGTACTGCAGACGGCCAGATTCACCGAAACCCTGTTGCTGGAACAAGTTCACAATAGTGGTCGGTGGCTGAATAACCCGCGGATGACAGTGCGCGTATACCACGACGCCCTGATGGCCGAAGTAATCAGCTGCTACCGGCAGCGACAGATTGCGCCCGTGAATGACTATCCGAACCGGTTTATGCATCACCCGGATGAAAAGGTTCAGGTGAACGGCTTCCTGGCCGATTGGCTGGACTACTGCCTGCGTTTCGGGCACCTGCCGATGGAGCATGCAGCCTGGTCTGCGGGCGAAGGCATCGATTGAAAACCCTCATCTCTGAACGGTTTCTCAGTTCGCCGAAAGTCTATAAAGCCGGTTGTCGGACCTGTGGCAGGGTTGTCAAATACTGCAAAATATAGCGTGCCGCTGGTCAGAATGTGATCCACCTTCCATTCGTGAACAATCAATCTGAACTAAGCCATCGTACACTTGTCTGGATTATCAACTGCTTGCAGAAAACAGAACAGGCCTGGCATGACCAAACCCACAACGGCGCGCCCACTCAATGTGTTGCAGCTTACCGATCCGCACCTGATGGCGTCTGCGGATGGCGCCTTGCTGGGAGTCAACACCCGTGACAGCCTGGCGGCGGTGATTGACGAAGTGCTTCGCAATCACGGCCAGCCCGACCTGATTCTTGCCACCGGAGATCTCACCCAGGATGCATCGCCGGAGGCGTATCGCTATTTCGCTGAACAACTGAAGGCGTTTGATTGCCCCTCGCTCTGGATTGCTGGCAATCATGACGATTCCGCGCTCTTATCTTCCATTGCGGCGGAGTCCGGCTCTGATCAGAAACAATGGATCCAGGGCGGCTGGCAGTTTGTCATGCTCGATTCCTCGGTACACAGCAAGGTGTTTGGAGAGCTTTCGGCCGATGAGCTGAGTTTTCTCGACAGGGCTTTGTCCGAGCAACCAGAGATGCCTGCTGTGGTTAGCCTGCACCACCACCCGGTGGATATCGGCTCAGACTGGATGGAAAAAATCGGGCTCAAAAACCGGGAGGCCTTCTGGCAGGTGATTGACCGGCATCCGCAGGTTCGGGTAGTGCTGTGGGGCCATATCCATCAAGAGCTTGAACAGCAGCGCAACGGTGCTTGCCTGCTGGCCACACCCTCCACCTGCATCCAGTTCGCCACAGGCTCCAGCGACTTCGCCGTGGAGCCTTTGGCCCCCGGCTATCGCTGGCTGGAACTTGACCCCTCGGGATGCTTCAAAACGGAAGTCCGCCGAGCGGACAGTTTCGAGTTTGACCTGGATGAGAAGAGTACCGGGTACTGATTCGGGCCTGACTGAAGGCAGATCACGGTTTACGTTGACGGCTTTGATAATATGACAACCCTGTGAAGGGGATTTCACAGGGAAGATCAGCACCCGTCAACGGATGACACACAATGAAAATCATACAACCTCAGGATCTGCAGGCTGCAGATCTGCCAGGGCTGGAATCGCCCTTCTTTGCCTTAGAGAAAGCCCGCAGTTTTATTCAGAACGACCCCAACCTGAACCTTGAGCGTCTGCTTGGACGGCCGGCAACTTACGGTCTGGGAGCACGTGCGTTTAAGGAACAGCGCAATACGCATATCGAAAATGTCCTCCGGGAAATACGGGATGGGCGACTTCTTCTGGTTTTTGACAGTATTGATGGAGCACCATCCTCACCCGTCGTGCGTTGGCGTGAGGGGGAGAGAGGCGAGGGTCGTTGGCAAGTGACAGAGGCCGGAGTCGATCCCGAAATCATCGCCGGAGTAAACGCTCTGAATCAGCACGGTATTACTCCGGGAGATTTGAGTGCTCAGGGCAGTATGGGTGTGGGAAGCCTGCCTTCAGGCTCTTTCGCCATGGAGTATCGTCTTAAACAGCGCGAGCAGGCTTTGCGGCAAGACGTTCAACCCGGCGGCGCAGCCAGTTTATTTTCGAATAACGTCTTGCCTGTGTCTTCATTGACCAAGACGACCGAATCTTCCACCACCGAAGCACCTCCGGAAATCCATCTCGAAATCGGCATCTTTACTGATGGCACCCTCAACAATGCTGAAAACTCCAGGGAACTGGAGGAGCGCGTGGCGACCGAGTGCGTTGAGGCCTTTGAGCGCGGCGATATTTCCCTGGAGGAGTGTGAGTATCGATTGTCTCTGGCAATGGGTGGGAGTTATGGCAATGCGCCGAGTAATGTGGCGAAACTGGCTACTCATTATGCCGAAACTAAAGATAAGTCTGGGAATCGAGTAATCCATCGGCTATGGGTCTATGCACCTGGAATTGGTACTAAAACTGGCGAAGGTGATTCGCTGGTTGGATCGATTTCAGGAATGGGTGAGACGGGTATAGTTAGTCAGGTTCGCGATGTTTTCGCCAATGCTGCGAACCGAGTTAGTGAGCTGGAGCTTCCTGGACAGATTAGAGTTCTGAAGGTTGATTTGTTCGGATTTAGTCGCGGAGCGGCATCCGCGCGTCATGCCGTATACGAAATACAGAAGGGGCAGAGTGGGGCGCTGGGTGAGGCATTTCGAAAAGAGGGTATTGATTGGCCTGAAGAAACAAAAATTCGCTTTGTTGGGCTATTCGATACGGTTGCGGCTATCGTGAATCCGTTATTGCTGGATTTTGCGCCCGGCAATAGTCTGAATGAACCTGTAAGGGTCTCCCTCGACCCGGCACATGTTGAGCGCGCTGTGCATATTGTTGCCGCCGACGAAGTCAGGAAAAACTTTTCCCTGAATAGCCTACGTAATGCTGATGGGAGTCTGCCAGAGGCATTCCGTGAAATATCTTTGCCTGGTGTACATTCAGATATCGGAGGAGGTTATCCAGATGCGCAACGCGAGGATGTCCTCCTGACCCCATACCATTTGATTCCAACCAGTCGGCATCGTTGGCCGGAACAGACTATGCAGTGGGATAATCTGGAGGAACTCAGGTCGACAATTGTCTCAGAAGGCTGGGTTGGAGAGCGTAGTTCACCAGATCAATTGTCCGAAAGATATGACTCAGCGACCGCTGGGTTTGGCGCTGAGGCGGATTCCTACTTGGGAATCTACAAAAAAGTCTCATCTCATCCGGCGCCTGACGGTCGGGTTGAATTGGCGTTGCGAATGATTCGTGAGGTTCGGGGAGAGTATTCACTTATAGCGTTAAAAGTAATGTGTGAACTGGCAAAGGAAGCCGGTGTCCCATTCCGTGATATCAATAGTAGCGACGGGGCAAAATTGCCAGAGGATTTGGAGTCAATTGCTGAAACAATTCTTGATCAGGTTGCCTCCGGTTCCGACAGCCCTTCGCTAAGCACAGAGCAGCGCGCACTGATTCGTCAGCGATATACTCACTATTCAGCGAACTATAATCCCCTTCGAACAATGGTGAAGGGCCTCGTAGCCACTTTTCGTCTCGGACGACACTTTAGCCCAAATGCGCCGGCAGACTCTGGAAAGCGAACCATCCATCCCAACAATTGAGAGATTTCGTAATGTGTAGATTGCTAAGGATTGCATTAATGCTCGCACTAGCCTTTGCTATTGCCGGCTGCTCCACTTGGACGAAAGACGAGTCTCCGCTATACATTGGTGTCGCCGCACCTAAGCAATACCAGATGCGGGTTGTGCATCTGCAATTGGAAAAACCTGGTGAAAGGAGCTGGTGGTACCCTGTTGGTTCAGTTTCTTGTTGCTGGATTGGGGAATTTGGCCCCCGCCGGGTTGGCGGTGGCGAAATGTCTCCCTTCCCCAGCCTGATCGCCCTTCATTGGTTTTCATTTGCAGAGCAAAAATTCTATTTCTCGTTGATTCGTGTTCCGGAGGGTCTTCAAGACAAGATGCGTAAGCCAGCCGCACACTCATATCCGGACGGAACAACCGGCTTGAGGCCTCGGAGCTCACTGGTACTTGGGCTGGCCCCCGGCGGCCAGGTCGTAATGTGGATGATGAGCCAGCGAAGTAACGCAGTGGAGGTGATGCGTGTATCAGCCACTGAGGTTGATGGTGACCCCGATGACTTTGCCAGTGCCACAGCATCTTATCTGGAAGAGCATGGCGATTACCTGGAAGAGCATGGCCTGCAGCTCGACAAGTGGTAGTCGCACCGCTAAATCTGCGGGTGCGTTTTCCTGGCCGCACCCGCAGATTGCAGTTTGTAAAATCTAGTTTCTGAGCTCCCTCGCTGCCGCCACCATGGTTTCCAGTGCCGGCGTCACTTCTTCCCATTTCCGCGTTTTCAGGCCGCAGTCCGGGTTAATCCACAGCCGTTCTGCGGGGATACGTTCAGCCGCCAGAGTCATCAGGTTGATGATGTGTTCCTTGTCCGGAATGTTGGGCGAATGAATGTCGTATACGCCCGGTCCAATGTCGTTGGGGTATTCAAAGCTCCGGAAAGCATCCAGCAGTTCCATGTCTGACCGTGAGGTCTCGATGGTGATGACATCGGCATCCATACGGGCAATGGCTTCGATGATGTCGTTGAACTCCGAGTAGCACATATGGGTATGGATCTGGGTGCTGTCATCCACGCCGTTGGCGGCGATGCGGAAGCTGTTGATCGCCCACTCCAGATACGTTGCCCAGTCCGACTGTCTCAGCGGCAGGCCCTCGCGCAGAGCGGCTTCGTCGATCTGGATGATGTTCACGCCGGCTTGTTCCAGATCCTGAACCTCCTCGCGAATCGCCAGGGCCAGTTGCAGGCAGGAATCCTTGCGAGGCTGATCATCCCGCACGAAAGACCAGTTCAGAATCGTCACCGGGCCGGTCAGCATCCCTTTCACTGGTTTGTCCGTCAGCGACTGGGCATAGCGGATCCATTCCACGGTCATGGCCTGGGGTCGGCGGATATCGCCAAACAGAATCGGCGGTTTCACGCAGCGCGAACCGTAAGACTGAACCCAGCCGAAGCGCGTGAAGGCATAGCCGTCCAGTTGCTCGCCAAAGTATTCCACCATGTCGTTACGTTCCGGTTCGCCGTGTACCAGAACATCCAGTCCGAGCTTTTCCTGCGCTTCCACGCAGCGAACAATTTCTGCTCGCATTTGTTCGATGTAAGCCTGTTCGCTCAGCTCGCCCTTACGGAATTGCAGCCGCGCCTGTCGAATCTCGCGGGTTTGTGGGAAAGATCCGATAGTCGTGGTCGGGAAGGCGGGCAGGTTTAGTCTCTCCCGCTGGCGGGCGATTCGCTGAGGGTAGGGGCTCTGGCGATTGCCAAGCTCAGATGTGGCGGCTGCAACGGCCTTTCGAACCTCCGGATTGGTCACGCGATGGGAGTTTCGGCGGCTATCAATGGCCAATTGATTGTCTGCCAGCTCGGCGCGCACGCTGCTGCGGCCCTCGTTCAGTGCTCTGGCAAGAATCTGCAGTTCGTCGAGTTTCTGAACCGCAAACGCCAGCCAGTTGCGGATGTCGCTATCAAGCTCCTGTTCCCGGGAGAGGTCGACAGGGACATGCAGGAGCGAGCAGGACGGTGCCAGCCACAGACGTTGGCCCAGTTTTTCGTTCAGGGGCTCCAACCAGCCCAGAGTGCTGTTCAGATCCGATTTCCAGATGTTGCGACCATTGACCACCCCGAGCGAAAGCACCTTGTGGCTAGGTAGCCAGTCCGCCACGCGACTGACTTCAGCCGGGGCGCTGATAGCATCAATGTGCAGGCCTGCAACGGGCAATTCGCACGCCAGTTGAAGATTGTCCCTGAGCTCGCCGAAATAGGTGGCTAATAGCAGTTTCGGGCGGTTCGCTTTGAGCTGGTGGTAAGCCAGATTGAAGGCATAGCGCCAGTTGGCGTCCAGATCCGTGACCAGGGCAGGTTCGTCAATCTGAACCCATTCCGCACCGGCATCCGCCAGGGCTTCCAGGAGTTGGGAGTACACCGGTAGCAGGCGCTCCAGCAAATCCAGAGGATTGCTTCCATCCGAGGTTTTTCCCAGCCAGAGATAGGTCACCGGGCCGATAATCACGGGTTTTGCGTTGAGTCCCTGTTTCCGTGCTTCGGACAGTTGTGTTAACAGTCGTTCCGGATTGAGTTCAAAGTGAGTGTCAGCTGTCAGCTCCGGCACAATATAGTGGTAGTTGGTGTCAAACCACTTGGTCATCTCGCCAGCGGCAGTGGCACAGCAGGGGCTATCATTGGCACCCCGGCCACGTGCGGCACGGAAGTAAGCATCCAGCTCCGAGCCTTCTTTGCTGGCGGCCCGGATGGGGAGGTTTCCCAGAGTGACGGACATATCCAGCACCTGGTCGTAAAGGGAAAAGTCGCCCACCGGCACATAGTCGAGCCCGGCCTGTTGCTGCCAGTGGCGCCGGCGCAGATCGGCCGCCGTAATGGCCAGTTCCTGTTCGGTTTGCCGGCCGCCCCAATAGTCTTCCAGCGCGAATTTCAGTTCGCGCTGGCCACCGATACGGGGGAAACCGAGGTTATGTGTGGTTGCCATGATCGAGTCCTTGAATCTTGTGCGTTGAATGAGGTCTCAAGGTTAAGCGGGCTTTTACATGAATAAAAATGGTATTATTTCACCAAATCATGAGAAAAATTCACGGAGAGGCCATGGTCGAGCGGCACCATCTGGAGATTATGCGAGCCGTGGAGCGCCAGGGTTCACTGACGGCGGCGGCGGAACAGCTACACCTCACTCAGTCGGCGCTGTCCCATGCTATTCGCAAGCTGGAGCAGCAACTGGGCACGCCGGTCTGGCTCCGCGAGGGGCGCCAGTTGCGTTTTACCCAAGCTGGCGTTCAGTTGCTGGCATTGGCCAACCGGTTGCTGCCGCAGTTTGAACACGCTGAGATGCAGATTCACCAGATTGCCCAAGGTCAGCGCGGCAGCTTGCGAGTTGGCATGGAGTGTCACCCCTGCTATCAATGGCTTCTGAAAGTAGTAGGCCCTTACTTGCAGCAGTGGCCGGATGTCGATGTGGATGTGAAACAGGAGTTCCAGTTCGGCGGCATGGGCGCGTTGTTTGGTCATGATATCGACTTGCTGGTTACCCCGGACCCGTTGCATAAGCCCGGTGTACGTTTTGAGCCCGTGTTCGATTATGAACAGGTGTTGGTGGTGTCGGAAGATCATTCGCTTGCCGATGAAAAATGGGTAGAGCCGCATCAACTCGAAAAAGAAACGCTGATTACTTATCCGGTGGCAGTAGAGCGTCTGGACATCTTCACGCGGTTTTTTCTGCCGGCGCATACCGCACCGGCACGCCATAAGACCATTGAGACCACCGATATCATGTTGCAGATGGTTGCTGCAGGGCGAGGGGTGAGTGCGTTACCACGCTGGCTGGTGGATGACTATGCCCGGAACATGCCCATCAGAGCCCTGAAACTCGGTCAACAAGGTATGCCCAAACAGATTTTTCTGGGTTTCCGGGAGCGTGACGAGGCGGTGGATTATCTGAACGCGTTCGTGAAGCTGGCCCGCAGCATTCGCTGGAACTAGTCTCTTCGGTTAAACTGCGCGGAAAATTATCACAGGACACACAAATCATGAGTGAAATCCCTTCTGATCTGAAGTACATCGAAACTCACCAGTGGGTGCGCGTTGACGCTGACGGCACCGCCACCGTGGGCATCACCGATTTTGCCCAGGAGCAGCTGGGAGACGTGGTCTACATCGGTGTGCCGGAAACGGGCGCAACGGTAAACGGCGGCGAAGAAGCCGGCGTGGCAGAATCCGTGAAATCCGCCTCAGACGTTTTCAGCCCGGTAACCGGCGAGGTCATCGAGATCAATGAAAAGCTGGAAGACGAGCCGGAAATCGTGAACGAAGACCCCTACGGCGATGGCTGGATGTTCAAGGTAAAGCTGGCCGACGAAGGCGAGCTGGAGGGCCTCATGGATGCGGCTGCCTACGCTGAACACGTGGCCGCTGAGGAATAATCGTTGATGGATTTTCCCGTTCTCTACCTGCGCAAAGGCGCAGAACGTCGTCTCCGGGCCGGTCACTTGTGGGTGTACAGCAACGAGGTGGATACCCGCCGCAGCCCGCTGACGGAGTTTCAGCCCGGCGCGCAGGTGCAGGTTCGGGCATCGAACGACAAACCGATGGGGGTGGCGTTTGTGAATCCCCATGCCCTGATCTGCGGTCGTTTGATCAGTCGTGATGCTGCTCACGGCATGACGCCCAAGCGGCTGACTGATCGCATGGAGGCGGCCCTGAGTCTGAGGGAGCGATTGTTTGATAAACCCTTCTATCGCTGGGTATTCGGCGACAGCGATGGTCTTTCTGGCCTGGTAGTAGACCGGTTCGATGATGTCGTCGTAGTGCAGATCTCCACCGCCGGCATGGAGCAGATGAAGGAGGCTATTGTCCGTGCCGTCCAGCGCCTGGCTCATGCCCGCATCATCGTGCTGAAGAACGATGGCAAAATGCGCAAAGTAGAAGGGCTGGATACTTACGTGGAGTTTGCCCACGGTCCGGAAGCCGACACTGTGGTGGTGGAAGAAAACGGCGCCCGCTTTGAAGTGCCCCTGGCGGGCGGCCAGAAAACCGGCTGGTTCTACGACCACCGCATGAATCGACAGCGCCTGCAAGCCTACGCGCCCGGCAAAAAAGTTCTCGATGTATTCAGTTACGTGGGCGGTTGGGGCATTCAGGCCGCTTGCGCCGGCGCATCCCAGGTGACCTGTGTGGATGCATCCTCAGCCGCTGTAGATGCGGTACACCACAACGCCAAACTGAATGGGCTGGAAAACGTGGATACCATTGAAGGCGATGCCTTTGATGCCCTGAAAGCCCTGGCGGACGAAAAGGAAAAATTCGACATCGTGGTGCTGGACCCGCCCGCACTGATTCCCCGCCGCCGGGACCAGAAAGCCGGTGAGCAGGCTTATGCCCGGTTGAATCAATTGGGGCTCCGGCTGCTGGAGCGCGACGGACTATTGGTGTCGGCCTCCTGTTCCATGCACCTTTCCCAGGAAAAGCTGATCGATATTATTCGTAGCAGCGGACGTAAGATCGATCGGTTTGTGCAGTTGCTGGAACAGGGTCACCAGGCGCCGGATCATCCGATCGTACCGGGCATTCCGGAGACGGACTATATCAAGTCCTGCTTTGTGCGGTCGTTGACTGGATTTCTGTGAGTTGCCAGACCCGATAAAAGCTTAGGCCTTGGGTAGGGAGGGTTCTTCCGGGATCGTCAAAATCATGGATGATTTTGTCGAGCGTACATGGATGTATTCACAGCGTATCCCGGAAGAACCCTCCCTGCCCCAGGCCGGTCCGGTAGCACCAGCCCAGATCAATCCCGCAAAGACATCACCGCCCAGCCATTCTCAATTGCCGTTTTCTCCAGGGTAGGGTCCGGGTCCACCGCCACGGGATTATCCACCTTCCGCAACAGCGGCAAATCATTGTGGGAATCGCTGTAGAACCAGGCGCCCTCAAGGCTCTCGCCGTGGGCAGTCAGCCAGTCATTCAGCCGCTCCACCTTGCCCTCCTGAAAACTCGGTGTGCCCGCCACTTCACCCGTGAATTTCCCGTTCACCAGCTCTGGCTCAGTGGCAATCAAATGATCCACTCCCAGCATTTCGGCAATAGGTTCGGTAATAAAACGGCTGGTTGCCGTAATGATCATCAGCGTGTGGCCCCGCTCGCGATGATCCGCGAGTAACTTCACCGCCTTGTCCAGCATCATCGGCTGCACCTTCTTGGCCATGAAAGCAGCCCGCCAGCCTTCAAGCTCTTCCAGATTGTGGCGGGTGAGGGGGGCCAGTACAAAGCGCTGGTAATGGAAAACATCCAGCTCTCCATTCAGATATTCCTGATAGAAGCGGTCGTTGGCCCGCTTGTACTCCTCCGCATCCACCATGCCCTCTTCCACCAGGAATTCGCCCCAGGCGTGGTCGCTGTCCCCGGCCAGCAAAGTGTTATCCAGATCAAAAATCGCGAGCGTCAAGCCTTCCCCTCCCATCCGTACAGGCCTTATGGCAAAGGCGACAGTCTACCACGGCACGCCAGTAACGTGCCGCCAACAGCTCCGTTTGCCGAAGTCTTGGGTTTCTGTAAGAATGA
The DNA here is from genome assembly GCF_016464145.1 of Marinobacter sp. bablab_jr008. Taxonomy (NCBI): domain Bacteria; kingdom Pseudomonadati; phylum Pseudomonadota; class Gammaproteobacteria; order Pseudomonadales; family Marinobacteraceae; genus Marinobacter; species Marinobacter sp. bablab_jr008. The sequence continues at coordinate 4,460 of NZ_JACDWW010000061.1, read as the reverse complement.
GAGCAACTTGGACAATTTTCGCCGGTTAAAAAATAACCGGCAGCCGACTACTACGAGGACTGTGCCGTGATCGACTCAGACGGTTTCAGACCCAACGTCGGAATCATTCTGGCCAACCACAGGGGAGAAGTTCTCTGGGCAAGGCGAATAGGGCAGGACTCCTGGCAGTTTCCTCAGGGTGGGATCAAGCACAACGAAACCCCCGAGGATGCACTCTACCGGGAGCTTGGAGAGGAAATCGGCCTGTGTGCCAGCGATGTGGAAATCATCAGCTGCACCCGGGGCTGGCTGCGTTACCGGCTTCCGAGGAGGATGGTACGCCATAACTCGCACCCCGTATGCGTGGGGCAAAAACAGAAATGGTTCCTGCTGAGGATGTTATCGCCAGACGCGCACGTACGCGTGGATGGCACGGATTCACCGGAATTCGACGGCTGGCAGTGGGTGAGCTACTGGTATCCGTTGGGGCAGGTGGTTTCATTCAAACGAGAAGTATACAGGCGCGCGTTGAGGGAGCTGGCTCCAAGACTGTTTCATAACATGGAGCAGTGGCACCGGGCCGAGAACCCACGGCGTATGAAGGAACATCAGAAATGACGGACTGACTCCATGCTGAGCATCCTGCGAAGTCTAGTACAAGAGGTAAACAGCGCCCGCGATCTCCAGGAGGCGTTGGAAATCATTGTATCGCGGGTGCAAAAGGCCATGGGCACAGAAGTCTGCTCGGTTTATCTGCTGGATCCCGCCTCCAATCGCTATATCCTGATGGCCACTGAAGGCCTTTACAAAGACTCCGTGGGCCAGGTCAGCCTGGCCTATTCCGAGGGTCTGGTGGGTCTCGTGGGTTCACGTGAAGAACCCATCAATCTTGAGGATGCACCATCCCACCCGCGCTATCGTTACTTCCCGGAAACCGGTGAGGAGCGCTTTCGCTCGTTTCTGGGGGTGCCGATTATCCACCATCGCCGGGTAATGGGCGTGCTGGTGGTGCAGCAGCGGGAGAGTTCCCGTTGCTTCGATGAAGGTGAAGAAGCTTTTCTGGTCACGGTTTCAGCTCAATTGGCAGGTGTGATTGCCCACAGCGAGGCGACAGGGGCCATCAGTGGCCTGTCGCTGACGGGTGAGGAAGCGCGGGATGTGAGTTTTAGTGGTGTTCCCGGCGCGCCGGGTGTCGCCATTGGAACGGGCGTGGTGGTTTATCCTGCTGCCGATCTGGACGTGGTTCCGGAAAAGCCGACCGAAGACATTGGCCAGGAGCTCGAGCTCTTTCGTTCAGCTGTTTCGGCGGTGCGGGAAGATATCGAACGCGTTGCCAACCGCCTGGCGTCCCAGCTCCGGCCGGAAGAGCAGGCGTTGTTCGATGTTTACCTGCGGATGCTGGGAGATGAGGCGCTACCGGGTGAGGTGGCGAATCGAATCCGGGAAGGCGTTTGGGCTCAGGGCGCCTTGAAACAGGTGGTTCAGCAGTATGTTCGTCATTTCGAGATGATGGATGATCTGTACCTGCAAGAGCGCGCGGTCGACATCCGTGATCTGGGCCGCCGGCTGCTCTCGCACCTTCAGGAAGGTGAACAGAAACATCTGGAATATCCCGAACGCACCGTACTGGTCAGTGAAGAGCTGACACCGGCCATGCTCGGTGAAGTGCCCAAAGGGCAGCTGGTCGGCCTGGTTTCCGTTAAGGGGTCCAGCAATTCCCATGTGGCCATCCTGGCCAGGGCCATGGGTGTTCCCACCGTAATGGGGCTGGTGGATATCCCGGTTAACCAGCTCGACGGCCGGGAGCTGGTTGTTGACGGTTTCGAGGGGCAGATTTTCGCGTCTCCCTCGGCCGATCTCCGGACCTTTTTTCAGGCTATCTGCGACGAAGAAGACGAGCTGGTTCGGGGCCTTGAAGCGCTGCGTGACAAGCCCTGCGAGACCACAGATGGTCACCGGGTCTCCCTGCTGGTAAACACCGGTTTGATGACCGACGTTGTGCGCTCTCTTTCCCATGGTGCCGAGGGTATCGGCCTGTACCGCACCGAAGTGCCATTCATGATCAAGGACCGGTTCCCGTCCGAGCAGGAGCAGAGGGAATACTACCGGGAACAGCTGGAGGCCTTTGCCCCCAATCCGGTCACCATGCGAACCCTCGATATTGGCGGTGACAAGGCGCTGACCTATTTCCCCATTCAGGAAGAAAACCCGTTCCTGGGCTGGCGCGGTATCCGGGTAACGCTGGACCACCCCGAGATCTTCCTGGTTCAGGTGCGGGCCATGCTCAAGGCCAGCGAAGGCTTGAACAACCTGCAGATCATGTTACCGATGATCAGCAATATCTCTGAGGTGGAGGAGTCCCTGCACCTGATCTATCGGGTCTATCACGAAGTCCGTGAGGAAGGTTACGACATCCATATGCCCAAGGTGGGTGTGATGGTGGAAATCCCGGCCGCGGTTTACCAGATTCGTGAGCTGGCCGAGCGGGTGGATTTCCTGTCAGTGGGCTCCAACGATCTGACCCAATACTTGTTGGCCGTAGATCGCAACAATCCTCGGGTAGCGCAGCTTTATCACTCCTATCATCCGGCGGTGCTTCAGGCACTGGTGCGGGTGGCGCAGGATGCCCATTCGGTGGGCAAGCCGGTGGGTATCTGTGGCGAACTGGCGGGCGATCCGGGCGGCGCTCTGTTGCTGATGGCCATGGGCTATGACTCCCTGTCGATGAACGCGGCCAGTTTGCCAAAAGTGAAGTCCGTAATCCGCAGCGTGGGGCGGGAATGGGCCATTCAACTGTTGGAAGATGTGTTGTTGCTGGATTCGCCCCATGTCATCAAGAGCTGTGTTGATCTGGCGTTACGCAATGCCGGGTTTGGTCGCTACTTGCGTCCAGCCCGTACCTCGTCAGCAGCACTGGCAGAACAGGCCGTTTCCTGAGCATTGTGAGGGTTATAGTGTGCGCACTCTAAATTCCCTTGTTAGGTTGTTGGATAACTGAAATCCTGCAGCAGTCTCCGATAAGGACAGGCAATGAAGACAGCGACCGAGCTCAAGCCAGCACCGAGAATCGGCCTCGCCCTTGGCGGTGGTGGCCCTCTGGGTGGCATTTACGAGATCGGTGCCCTGCGGGCTCTGGACGAAGCTCTGGATGGTCTCGATTTTAATAATATCGATGTCTATGTAGGCGTAAACGCTGGCTCTTTTGTGGCTGCCAACCTGGCAAACCAGATGACCACGGCCCAGCTTTGCCGCATCTTCGTACGGAACGAAGCTGAGGTTCATCCGTTCCATCCTGAGGTCTTCTATCGTCCTGCCTTGCGTGAGATCGGGCGCCGGCTGCTCGCCGTGCCGGGCCTGCTTTCAACGGCGGTTAGCCGGTTCGTGAACAACCCTTACGATCAGAGCCTGCTCGAAGCCATGACCATTCTGGCCCAGGCGGCACCGGCCGGACTTTTTGATAACGAGGGGTTGCACGAGTACCTGAAACGCGCCTTCACCATGCTTGGCCGCACCAATGATTTTCGCCAGCTCAAGCGCAGCCTGTATGTGGTTGCTGCAGACGTGGAGAGCACGGAGGCTGTCTGCTTTGGGGCGCCCGGGTACGATCACGTCCCGATATCCCGGGCGGTTCAAGCCAGCACCTCGTCGCCAGGTCTGTACGTACCGGTCGAAATTGATGGTCGCTATTACGTGGATGGCACTCTGAGAAAGGGGCTGCATGCCTCTGTCGCCTTTGAAGATGGTGCGGATCTGGTGTTGGCGGTCAACCCCCAGGTGCCCATCGATGCCAGCGCCGCAGTGCGCGCCGGTACCATGAAGCCGGGAGAGCTCACCCGTTCCGGAATGCCGAATCTGTTGTCCCAGATGTTCCGGACCATGGTTTATTCCCGTATGCAGTCGGGTATTGCTCAATATACCCGTGATTATCCCGATAAGGACATACTGCTGTTTGAACCTACCCGGGATGATGCCAAGCTGTTTTTCTCAAACGTGTTCAGCTTCCAGAGTCGCCGTATGGTGTGTGAACACGCCTATCAGATGACCCGCCGAGATCTGCTCCGGCGGGCAGACGAACTGGAGCCCAAACTGCGCAAGTACGGCATTACGCTGCGCCGGGATCGTCTTGAGGATGAGCAGAGAACCATCAGTACCAGCCTGTATGGTGAAATGCTGCCCCTGTATGTGGCCAAAGGTCGCAAGAACCAGGGCGAGAAGAACCGGATTGCGAGCGGCTTCAGTACCGTCACGCACCTGTTCTCAAAGGCAGAATAAGTACTGATGTTGCCGATACGGGCATGAAAAAGCCGGAGAGGTTATCCCCTCCGGCTTTTTTGTTGGCATTGACCCGTCCTGAATAAGGTTTACACCTTCTCACTGGAAATTGTGGAGGGTGTTATGAACACGAAGAGGCGGAGGAGTCAGCGAGATTATTCCCTGGCCTTTAAATTGGCGGTGGTAGGCCAGGTTGAAAAAGGCGAGAT
>NZ_JACDWW010000060.1:0-735 GCF_016464145.1 Marinobacter sp. bablab_jr008 | reverse complement strand
TGGCGCCTGGGCCTGATGCACAACAGCCGCATCTTCCAGACCCAGACCACCGACGCCATCGTGCGCACCCTGCTCGAAGAGCGGGGCATTGTGGATTCCATCTTCGACTTCAAACGCCCACCGGAAGAACGGGAATACTGCGTCCAGCACCGGGAAACCGACCTGCAGTTCCTGGAACGCCTGGCCGCCGAAGAAGGCTGGCACTACCGCTACCAGCACGGCAGCGTGGATGGTGAAGAACAACCAGCACTGATTCTTGCCGACCACCACGGCGACGCTCCGAAGCTGGACCCGGTTACCTGCAACACCAAAGCCGGTGGTAGCACAAAGCAGGCCTGCGTGTTCCAGTTCGCCTACGAAGAACGGGTGAAAGCCGCCTCCGTGGCCATGAAGGACTACACCTTCAAGAACCCCGCCTACGCCCTGATGCATGAGCAAAGTGCCGGCGGTGTTAACCACCGGGAAGACTACCAACACTACGACTACCCCGGCCGCTACAAAGCCGACGCCAGCGGCCAGCCGTTCACCCAGAACAAACTGGATGCGCTTAGAAACGACGCGGCCATGGCCAACGGCAAAAGCAACCGCCCGGATTTCACCCCCGGCGCCAAAGTGGAACTGCAGGACCACGACAGCCAGACCCTGAACCGGGAATGGCTGCTCACCGCCATCACCCACACCGGCAAACAGCCCCAGGCCCTGGAAGAAGAGGGCGGCAGCGAACCCACCAGCTAC
>NZ_JACDWW010000006.1:0-554 GCF_016464145.1 Marinobacter sp. bablab_jr008 | reverse complement strand
GTCCACACGAATTACTTGGTTGGCTAATAAAGAGAGCAGATGGGTCTATGCAGGCCCGTGTTTTGGGTCTGTAGCTCAGGTGGTTAGAGCGCACCCCTGATAAGGGTGAGGTCGGTGGTTCAAGTCCACCCAGACCCACCAAAATCGCTCAGCTCGTCGTTGCGCCAAGGCTCACATACGGATTGTATGCTTCGCCTTGCCGCGCCTAGATCTGAACGATTTTCCGAGTAAGGCGAGAGTCAACTCGGTGAGTGGTTTCGAAAAGGGGCCGTAGCTCAGCTGGGAGAGCGCCTGCCTTGCACGCAGGAGGTCAGGAGTTCGATCCTCCTCGGCTCCACCAAACTTTACTGACTAACTTCGGTTAGCAGTGTGCAGAAACAAGTGTTTCAACTTGATGAAAGTTCGAAGCCCTTCTTTCTGATCACTGGGTCAGATTTGCTCTTTAACAAATTGGACGAGATAGAACACGAATATTTTTCTCTCATTATCTCCGAGAGAAAATGTTCAAAGTGATAGCGATTTCAAGCGTTATCCGGTGTTGTCGTTGAAGTGGT